>SHWX01000089.1 GCA_009693615.1 Chitinophagaceae bacterium
ATATTCAGTTTGAGCACAGCTTCTCTTTTATCTAACCCCATTGAATACCTTAAAGGGGTGGGCCCTCTAAGGGCTGATATGCTTAAAAAAGAGTTGAGTTTATTCACTTTTAACGACCTACTGCACCATTTTCCGCATCGCCATATTGACAAAACCAAGGTAGGCACCATTGCCTCCATCACGCCCGACATGGATTTTATACAAATAAAAGGGGTTTTACAAGGCATCGACATTATTGGAGTAAAAAGGGCGAAGCGCTTGGTGACCCAATTAAAAGACGAAACGGGCACCATTGAACTAGCATGGTTTCAAGGCATTACTTGGGTACAAAAAAATATAATAGAGGGACAGGCTTATTTAGTATTTGGAAGGGTAAGTTTTTTTAATGGGAAGGCCCAAATGGTGCATCCAGAAATTGAACCTTATGTGGCGAGTACTATGTCGCAGAAATCTTTATTAGAACCTGTTTATTCTACCACTGAAAAATTAAAAGCCCGCGGACTCAATGCCAAACAAATAGGCAAACTCACACAAACTTTATTTCAACAAATAAGTGAAACAGACGTTCTCGAAAATTTACCTACTCATTTACTAGCCAATAGAATGGGCAGGTGGGAGGCTTATAGACAAATACATTTCCCCAGATCGCAAGCGCATTATAAAGAAGCCGTAGACCGATTAATTTTTGAAGAATTATTTATAGCACAAGTAAGACTTAATTTAATAAAAATTGATAGACATAAAAATAGCAAGGGGCAGTTATTTGAAAAAGTAGGTAACTATTTTAATACTTTTTATAATAAACATTTGCCTTTTGAATTAACGGGTGCACAAAAAAGAGTCATCAAAGAAATTAGACAGGATGTAGGCAAAGGGTATCAAATGAACAGACTTTTGCAAGGAGATGTAGGTAGTGGAAAAACCATGATAGCATTACTTGCTATGTTAATTGCCGCTGACAATGGTTTCCAAAGTTGTTTAATGGCCCCTACCGAAATTTTAGCTTCACAACATTATGAAAGTTTATCAGAATTATTAAAAGATATGCCCATTGAGATTGCTTTATTAAAGGGAAGTACAAAAATTGGAGAGCGAAGAAGAATATTAAAAGGATTATTGGAAGATGATATACATTTTGTGGTGGGTACCCACGCCATTATTGAAGATGTGGTGCAGTTCAAAAATTTAGGTTTAGCAGTCATTGATGAACAGCACCGATTTGGTGTAGCACAAAGAGCAAGGCTTTGGAAAAAATCGACTATTCCGCCACATGTATTAGTCATGACAGCAACACCTATTCCAAGAACATTAGCCATGACGGCCTTTGGTGATTTAGATTATAGTGTGATGGATGAACTACCTCCAGGCAGACAACCTATTAAAACGGTACACCGATATGAAACTTCTAGAGCCAGTGTAATGGACTTTGTAAAAACAGAAATTATAAAAGGAAGACAGGCTTATTATGTTTATCCCTTAATTGAAGAAAGTGAAAAATTAAGTTTTGAAGATTTAATGCAGGGCTATGAGCAAGTAAAAAGTTTTTTCCCTGAACCTACTTATAAAATTAGCATGGTGCACGGAAGACAAAGCAGTGTAGAGAAAGAAACCAATATGCACCGATTTAAAACGGGCGATACACAAATATTAGTGGGCACCACAGTCATTGAAGTAGGGGTGAATGTGCCCAATGCATCGGTGATGGTTATAGAGAGTGCTGAAAAATTTGGTTTATCTCAATTGCATCAGTTAAGAGGAAGGGTGGGCAGAGGAAAAGAACAGAGTTATTGTATATTATTAAGTAGTGTGAAAGCGGGTAGAGAAGCGAAGGAAAGATTAAAAATAATGTGTAACACCAACGATGGTTTTTTAATTGCCGAAAAGGATTTGGAATTGAGAGGCCCTGGAGATATTGATGGCACAAGACAAAGCGGTGCTTTGAACTTTAAATTAGCCAATATTATTAATGATAAAAAAGCATTAGAAGAAGCAAGAGTAGCGGCTTTCGAGCTATGCGAAAAGGATCCTACGCTTCAATTGCCTGAAAATGCAGTAGTTAGGCGTTTTTTGATAAGTCAAAAAAGTAAAATTGGTTGGGGTAAGATCGCTTAAAGCAGGCCTTTTTTAATTAACTTGCCCTTACTAATTAAAAAGTTTTTATTATGAAATATACACCCTTAGACCCTCAAATATTTATTCAAAATAGAAAGCGTTTTGTATCCAAAATGCAAAAAAACAGCATTGCTATTTTTATAAGTAACGATGAATATCCTACGAATGGAGATGCCTTGCATGACTATAAACAAAACACTGAATTATATTGGCTATCGGGCATTGAGCAAGAAGGCAGTATGGTTATTTTATTTCCAGACAATCCAGATCCGAAATTTAGAGAAGTATTGGTGTTGGTAAGACCACAGGAGTTAAAAGAAATTTGGGATGGTAAAAGATTAAGAGCCAATGAAGCCAATACCATTTCCGGTATTAAAACAATAGTATGGTTGGATGTGATGGATGCTTCCTTACAACAATGGGTACATTTAGCGGATGCGATTTATTTAGACTCCAATGAAAACGATCGAAAAAATAATTTATTAAGAACAAATGAATACCGTTTTATAGACGAAATGAAAGCAAGGTATCCTTTGCATACTTTTTGCAGAGCTGCTTCCATTATGAAAGAATTGCGCGCAGTGAAAACTAAAGAAGAAGTACAGGTCATTCAAAAGGCTGTTGATATTACTGAAGTGGCTTTTAGAAGATTATTGCAATTCATTCAACCTGGTGTGAAGGAATATGAAATTGAAGCAGAAATTTATCATTCCTTTTTATCTCAACGTGCAACGGGAGTAGCTTATCATAGTATTATTGCTAGTGGTGATAATGCAAGAACCTTACATTATACAAGTAATAACAATGTATGTAAGGATGGAGCATTAATATTGATGGATTTTGGAGCAGAATATGGTGGCTACTGCGCCGACTTAACAAGAACCGTTCCTGTCAATGGTAAATTTACTAAAAGACAAAAAGAAGTATACAATGCTTGTTTGCATTTGCATGATTATGGTAAGTCTATTTTAAAACCAGGTATAAGTATTTTAAATTACACAGATAAAGTAGGCGAGGAAGCGAGTAAGCAATTTTTAAAAATTGGTTTACTCAGTAAGTCTGATATTAAAAATGAAGATGCTGAAAACAGGGCCTATAGAAAATATTTATACCATGGCATATCGCATCATTTAGGATTAGATGTACATGACTTAGGTACCAGAACAGCGCCTATTACTGCAGGCATGGTATTTACAGTAGAGCCGGGCATTTATATTAAAGAAGAAAAAATGGGTGTGCGTATTGAAAATAATATTTGTATTACCAAAACAGGTCATCAGGATTTAATGAAAAATATACCTATTAAAGCAGAAGAAATTGAAACTTTGATGCGTAAGGTTAAAAGCGGTAAAAAATAAAAACGAAGATGAAAAAACAGATTCCAAATTTAATTACACTGCTTAATTTATTTTTTGGCTGCCTGGCTATTGTGGTTACTTTTCAATCAGGCACCATGGCTACATTGGATGAGTCAGGTGATATGGTCATTGAAATTCCAGAACAAATATATTATGCAAGTATGTTTATAGGACTTGCAGCCTTAGTCGATTTTTTTGATGGATTTGTGGCGCGTTTATTAAAAGTAAATTCTGATTTAGGAAAACAACTTGATTCACTTGCAGATGTAGTAAGTTTTGGAGTAGCGCCCTCTTTTATTGTTTTTCAATTTTTAAGACTATCCCTTGCTACCGATATCAATGCTTTATCACATACTACTGTGATGATGGTACCTGCCTTTATTATTGCATTAGCAGGGGCCTACCGCTTAGCTAAATTTAATATCGATCCAGAGCAAACTACTTATTTTAAAGGGGTACCCATTCCCATGATTGGTATTTTAACGGCGGCCTTTCCATTAGTTTATTGGCAGTCTCAAACTGCTATTTTTTCTAAATTATTATTAAACCCTACATTTTGGTATGTCTATATTATTATCGTTTCTTATCTAATGGTGATGGATAGGCCCATGCTGGCTTTGAAGAACTTTAGCAATAAGAAAAATTTAATTCTACCCTTAGCCTTAGTCGCAGTAGAAACCATTATTTCTGCCTACTTTTTTCAATGGATGGCTATCCCATTTGGCTTTATTGGCTATTGCTTAGTATCTTTGTTCTACAGCAAAACAATCACTCAATAAAATTCGTATGACATTTCAAGTTCAAATTAAAGTAATGCCTTTGAAAGATTTATTAGATCCTCAAGGAAAGGCAGTTTTAGGTGGCCTGCACAATTTAGGTATGACAGGTGTAAAAGATGTAAGAGTTGGAAAGCATATTACATTAGAAATTGAAGCAGCCAATGAAGCGGCAGCCAGAGAAATTGCAGAAACGGCTAGCAAGCAATTATTAGCCAATGCGGTAATGGAATATTTTGAGATTGAATTTGTGAAGTAGTACTAGCCATTAATTATTTTTAATTATTTCCATGTTATACATTGTTCCCACACCTATTGGAAATTTAAAAGATTTTACTTTCAGAGCTATTGAAGTACTTCAAGAAGTAGATTTTATTTTATGTGAAGACACGCGAACTTCTTCTAAATTATTACAGCATTATAAAATTCATAAGCCACTTACGCCTTATCATCAACACAATGAGCATAAAGTGGTGGATCATTTAGTACAACAATTACAAGCTGGAAAAAATATTGCCTTAATTACCGATGCAGGAACGCCCGGTATTTCCGATCCTGCCTTTTTATTAGTGCGTGCTTGTAAGGCAGCTGGAGTAGCCATTACAAGTTTGCCAGGAGCAACCGCCTTTGTACCAGCACTGGTGAATAGTGGTTTACCTGCCACTCGTTTTATATTCGAAGGTTTTATTCCCTTAAAAAAAGGTAGAAAAACTTTAATGGAATCCTTGGCGAATGAAGAGCGTACCATGATATTTTATGAAAGCCCCCTGCGCTTGGTAAAAACATTAGAATTATTCGCCACACATTTTGGCGCCGACAGGCAAGCTTCTATAAGTAGAGAGCTTACCAAAATATACGAAGAAAACATCTCTG
Organism: Chitinophagaceae bacterium; assembly: GCA_009693615.1. Classification (GTDB taxonomy): domain Bacteria; phylum Bacteroidota; class Bacteroidia; order Chitinophagales; family Chitinophagaceae; genus Sediminibacterium. The sequence continues at coordinate 5,120 of SHWX01000089.1, forward strand.
ACACATTAGCCAACTTAATTTTACACTTCTCTTCCAAGCAGGTGAAGGGAGAGATTGTGATTGTGGTTGACGGGAAACCTTAGTAAAGTGATTTTCATTTATATCCCCGTACATATATTTAATTAGACTTTTTCTAATTTATGAATTAAATTAGCTTCTTAATTCAGTCCTATGAAAAAGAAGTCAATTCTATGTATTCTTGCATTAATCATTTTTGCAAATTTCTCTAATGCGCAAGCCGATCGTTGGCAACAACGTATCGACTATAAAATAAAAGCAGCGCTTGATGTTACTACTAATATAGTGAAGGGAACAGAAGAATTAATCTATACTAATAATTCGCCCGATACTTTACGCAAAGTATATTTCCATATGTATTGGAATGCATTTCAGCCCAATTCTTCAATGGATATTAGAAGTAGAGAGCTTGGAAAAAATTTATTAAATTTTAGACGTGGTGCTATTAGCGCCTCTAATGCAACAATGTTAGGTCAAGAAGCTACACAAGATTGGGATAGAAGGGTAAGAGATCGTATTCAAAAATTAACACCCACTGAAATTGGTTATCAAAGAATAAGTCAAATTTTAATAAATGGTAAGGCGCAAAAATTAATTGAGCACGAAACTATTTTAGAAGTGCAACTAACGCAGGCTATTGCACCGAAAACTTCTATAAAAATGTCTTTGCAATTTGAAGCGCAAGTGCCTGTTCAAATAAGACGCTCAGGCCGTGATAATGCACAGGGTATTCGTTATTCAATGAGTCAGTGGTATCCTAAAATGGTAGAATACGATTATCAAGGATGGAATGCCAATGCTTATATAGCGCGTGAATTTCATGGTGTTTGGGGAAATTATGATGTGACATTAAGTTTAGATAAATCTTATATGGTGGCAGCTACAGGTGTTTTACAAAATCCTAATGCAGTGGCCGATAAATTCGGTAATCTTTCTTGGAATTTTACAGGAAAAAATATTCATGATTTTATGTGGGCTGCAGATAATAAATACAAGCATTTATCTAAAGAAGTGCGTAAGGGCTTAACCTTACATGTTTATTTTAAAGAAAAAAATGCTTCTTCTGATAGTGCATGGGCCAATATTTTATGGGCTGCTGAAAAAGTATTGCCGTATATGGAGAAAAAATATGGTGCTTATCCTTATCCACAATATTCCTTTATCCAAGGAGGAGATGGGGGCATGGAATACGGAATGGGTACCTTATTACAAGGCCCTGGTCTTGGAACTGCTATTCATGAGTGGATGCATACTTGGTA
>SHWX01000090.1 GCA_009693615.1 Chitinophagaceae bacterium
CTACTTTTTACTTTTGTTTCTTTTGCTTCTATGTAAAGAAACGATGATTCAATGCCTGGTTCAAAATATTAATTTCCAATCTTTTGTTAAAAACAAGGCGTTTAATTCGCCTATTATAATGTATTGTTAAAACCTACTATTTTGACTTCCTGTACAAAGGTCGCATATTTTACATTTACTTGGATTTTTTTCTCCAAAATAAGCGGCTAAATAACTGCTTCTGCAATCCATATCATGGGCCCAGATATAGTCTGTAAACTGTTTAATGCGAAGCTGAAATGCCTTTTTTCTAAGTTGATAATTATCTAGGTCTATTTTCATAAAGGCGGCGGCAGTTCTATTCCATAAGAATTGCACCACGGGTTGACTCTCTTTTTGTTCAAAGCTTATTTGACCTACCTGCACTAAAAACAATAAGTTTTTTTGGACAAATTCAATATCTCTTTGCAATAATGAAGCGAGTAATTTTTCATTGATAAACTGCGGACTGTCAAAAATACCGCCATAAGTTCTTAAAATTAATTGAAGTACAGCACCTGCCATAGGATTAGCCTGCTCAAATTCTTCAATGGTATTTCTATCGGCTATTACCTGAACTAGTGATGGCTTAAAAGAGCTTGCTGAAAATTTTACATGGCCTTCTTGTTCTATCCACTGCAGTGCATTACGGGCTATTATTTTATCCCATTTGAAGATGCTGCAAAAATTTTCAAAGTCAAAAGGGAATTCTTGTTTTTCACCGATGCCAATGGGTACTTGAATAAAATCGGCTAAGTCTTGGTATACCTTTTTAATAATCTCAATGGGTGGATATTTTTTCTCTTGAAGCATTTGCCAATAGTCCCAATCGTTTTGTTGAAATAGTAAAATGGCTTCAGCGGGCATGCCGTCTCTTCCTGCACGACCTGCTTCTTGGTAATACTGCTCAATACTATTGGGTAAGTCATAATGAATAACGGCGCGCACTTCGGGTTTATTAATACCCATTCCAAAAGCGCTAGTACATACTACTATGCGCAAACTATTATTCATCCAATTTTCTTGCACTTTTTGTCTTGTAGCATAAGGCATGCCTGCATGGTACTCGGCAGCAGGGTAGCCATAGTCTTGTAATAGCCTTGCTAATTGACTTACATTATTACGGGTATTTCCATAAATAATAATAGTGCCTTTTATATTTTCTAAGAGTTTTCGAAGGCTATGTATTTTAGTAGCTACTTTATGAACGCTGTAACTTAGATTAGGCCTTAAAAAAGAACTACTAATAACAGTAGCGTTTTTTAATACTAATTGTTTTACAATATCTTCTTGTACTAGGGGAATGGCAGAAGCCGTCATAGCTAATACAGCAGTAGAAGGAAACATTTTTTTTAATATATCAAGCTTTCTATAAGAGGGTCTAAAATCATAACCCCATTGTGAAATGCAATGTGCCTCATCAATGGCAAATAAAGTAATAGGTAGGGCCTGTAAAAAACTCTGAAAAGATTTCTGTAGTAATTTTTCGGGAGAGAGATAAATAAATTGGTACTTGCCAGCCAGCGCATCATTTAAAATAGCTTCTTGCTGCTCCGCGTTAATTTCGCCTCCTAAATTTACGGCTGTTAAATTTTTACTCTTTAAATCCTTTACTTGATCTTGCATAAGTGCAATCAAAGGACTAATGATAACGCAAATACCCTTTTGATAAATGGTTGGCACTTGAAAACAAAGTGATTTACCAGCGCCTGTGGGTAGTAAGGTTAATACATCTTTACCTTCTATGACCGCTTTTATAACTTCTTCTTGCTGAGGCCTAAATTGAGTATAGCCCCAATACTGTTTTAATATGGCTTGTATATTTTCCAAAAGAACTAGACCAATTTTTTCTTAAATAACCTTAATGAATTAATGGCTAGTACCACATCACTTAATCCCATAATAAGTGCACCATAAGTGGGTCCCCAAGTACCCAGTAGGCCAAGGGCTGCCACCGGAATGGCAATAATATTATAAGAAAATGCCCAAGCTAAATTTTCCTTAATAGTTTCATAAGTTCTTCTACCTAGTCCCAAGGCCATAGGTAAATTCTTTAAGCCTTGATTCATTAAAATTACTTGAGCACTTTGTATAGCAATATGTGATGCGTTGCTTAATGAAATGCCAATAGTGGCCTTGGCTAAAGCAGGCGCATCGTTAATGCCATCGCCCACCATGGCAGTAGGGCTTATTTTAGTTAGTGCTTCTAATTTATTTAATTTATCTGAAGGGCTTTGTTCACTAATAATTTCTTGAATACCTAAGGCCTTACCTACTTGCTCGCATTTAATTTTTCTATCACCACTTAATAATATGGTATGAATACCTTGTTTATGCAGAGTCGCAATAATTTCTTTTGCTTCTGGTCTAATTTCATCGGCTACATCAATCCAACCAATGAATACATTGTTTTTTTGAATATAAATATTATGCCCATCTTCTGCTTTATTTTCATTTAATGTAGCATAAGAACCTGCAAAGTAAGTATGGCCTTCTTTATCGGCGGCTTGAATACCCCTTCCTTTTATTTCTTCAATAGTTTTCCATTTAATATCTTCTTTATTTTTCCATTGACTGCTTATACATTTTGCAATAGGGTGGTTAGAATATTTTTCTAAAGAATAAGCAATTTGTTTAAAATCATTTTCTGTTATGCCTTCTTCTATTTTAAAATTCGTAATGGCAAAATGGCCTGTAGTTAAAGTGCCCGTTTTATCAAATACCACTTGTTTGATATCTTTAAAAGTTTCTAAACTCTTTGCATTTTTAAATAGGACTCCATTACGCGCACCCCTGCCAAGTCCCACTGCAATGGCTGCAGGTGTGGCTAAGCCCATGGCGCAAGGGCAGGATATAACTAGTACTGCAATGGCTCTTAGCATACTAGCCCCAAATCCAATATCAGTTATAATGAAGTTGCCAATAAGTGTAAGTAGGGCGATGCCTAAAACCAAGGGTACAAAAATGGCACTAATTTTATCGGCTAAAATTTGCACAGGAGGCTTTTCGCCTTGGGCAGCCTTCACCATTTTTAAAATATTAGCAAGTACTGTGTCGTCTCCCACTGCAGTCACATAGGCTTTAATGGTTCCGTTTTCAATAGTACTGCCTCCTAATAATATATCATGCATTTTTCTAAATACAGGTACGCTTTCTCCAGTCACAATACTTTCATTCACACTGGCTTCTCCCCATAAAATTTTACTATCCATAGGAATGGTTTCCCCTGCATTCACTAAAATAATATCGCCCACTTTTAAACTCGTGCTCTCTACATTAAAAATAATTTCTTTATGATTTTCATCAAAGACAATCATATTGGCCATTACTTTTTGCGCTTTTACTAAATCTTTTAAAGCGCGTTGTGTAGATTGTACAGAAGCATCTTCTAAGTAGTTGCCAAAAAATACGAGTGTAATAATGGTGGCAGTGGTTTCATAATAAGCAAAGGAAGCGCCTTGCCCAATAATAGTTCCGTATAAACTATAACCAAATGAAGCGAGTGCACCAATACTCACTAGCACATTCATATTGGGAATGCCCTGGGTAATACTATACCAAGCACTTTTTCCAAAATAAGACATACCTAGTATAAAAACGGGTAAGGTAAAAGCAAGTTGAACATAAGGGTTCATTAGAAAGTGAATATGCACACCTGGTATCATATGCATAACTAAAGGAACTGTGAATAGAAAAGAAAAAAGAGCGCGGTCTTTATTATTATCCAACCATTTTTTAACCTGCTTCTCTTCCTGCCCTCTTACTTTATAGCCTAGTTTTTGTATGCCCTTAATTAATGTTTCTTTTTTTATTTCCTGCGGCATTTCAAACTGTACTTCGCCATCCATAAAACTTACTTTAGGGGCGTCGATGCCACTAGTTTGTAAATATTTATGAATAGATAAAGCGCAATTGGTGCAACTCATTCCGTCTACCTTCCACTGTACTGATTCCATATCCTTTGTTTTTCACCCTAAAGGTACGAAGACATTTTAGCTTATTTTAAAGCATTAATTCGCTAGTAGACATTCTATTGTTGCCTATCTTTGGTCTATGGAAATGAGCTATTCTTTAAGCGAACTAAGCCAGGTGGCAGGGGCCCTCTTAAAGGCTTATGGCCATAAGCCTATTTGGGCTTTTCAAGCACCCATGGGTGCTGGGAAAACCACCTTAATAGCTGCCATTTGTAAAGAAATGGGTATTAAAGACCATGTCACCAGCCCTACTTTCGCTATTATGAACCAGTACGATGCGGCGGGAAAATTAGTCTATCATATGGACTGGTATCGAATTCAAGATGAAAAGGAGGCTCTAAGAACTGGTATAGAAGCTGCTTTAGAAGAAGCCGACCGTTGTTTTATAGAGTGGCCTGAAAACGCCAAAGGACTACTTCCCGAAGATACCCAAGTCTTTCAAATAGAAATTTTAGATCCAGAACATAGAAGGATTTTTATACCTTCATAAAAATATTTTCTACAATGAGCAGTATCAAACCACAAATACATAGTGCTTTTTCCTTTGAAACACAGGAAGAAGTATTAGATATTCCTCAAAAAAGTAAGCCCTTGTTAATAGGTATTCCCAAAGAAACGGCTTTTCAAGAAAATAGAATTGGACTTATTCCAGAAGCAGTAAGTGTACTTGTTGCCAATGGACATGAAGTACTGATGCAATCAAATGCAGCAGAGGGTAGCAGGTATTCAGACAATGATTATTCAGAAGCAGGCGCACATATTGTGGTAGATAAAGAAGCAGTGTATAAATGTCCTATACTTGTAAAAACGGCGCCACCCGTTGAAGCGGATTTACCTTTTTTACAAATGCATCAAACCATTATTTCTCCTTTGCATTTAACGGCGGTGAAAAAAGAATTAATGGAGCAGTTGATGGCGAAGAAAATTACTGCATTAGCGCTTGAAAATATTAAAGATGAAAACCAAAACTATCCTATACTAAGAAGTATGGGAGAAATTACAGGCAGTGCGGTGATGTTAATTGCAGGTCAGTACTTAAGTAATTTTAATCAGGGCAAGGGTATTTTATTAGGAGGTGTTAGTGGTGTGCCACCCACAAAAGTGGTCATTATTGGCGCCGATATTATTGGAGAATTTGCTACTCGAAATGCTTTGGCTTTGGGTGCCAGCGTGAAAGTGTTTGATAATAATGTTTCAAGATTACAAAGGCTTCAAAATAATTTAGGACAAAGAGTATGGACCAGTGTATTAGAGCCAAAAATTTTAGCCAAGCAACTTAAAACTTGTGAAGTAGCAGTAGGGGCTTTAAGAAATGATTTTGGAAGAGCGCCCATTGTAGTAACAGAAGAAATGGTAGCTTCGATGCGTCCGGGTAGTATTATTATAGATGTAGCTATTGATAGAGGAGGTTGTTTTGAAACCAGTGAATTAACCAATCACGAAAATCCAATTATCATCAAACATAATGTACTTCATTATGGTGTGCCGAATATTCCTAGTGGGTTTGCACGTACGGCTAGTCAAGCTATAAGTAATGTATTAATGCCTTTATTAGTACAAGTAGGTGATCAAGGAGGCTTGGCTGAAATTATTTGGCAACAAGCACATCTAAGAGAAGGCATTTATTTATACAAAGGGGCTTTAACCGATTTGTATATTAGTGCAAAATTTGGTTTGAAATTTACCGATTTGAATTTGATTATTGCTAGCAGAAGCTAGTCCAGCTTATAATCCATTAAATTTACTTGTGCTTGACAGAATTTATATTCTGCTGGGTCATTGCTACCTACAATAATCAATTTGTGCATAGCAAAGTCCTTCATTAAAGTATCATACAAGCCATAGCCTTCTTTGTCTAAATTACTGCAAGGCTCGTCTAATAATAAAATAGGGCAGTCGGAAAAAATAGCGAGTGCTAATTTTAATCTTTGCTTCATACCACTGCTGTAATAACGAATTTGTTTATGCGCAGCCGTTTTTAAACCAATGAGTGCAATTATTTTTTCGGTACTTAACTGTTTTTGTAATGGTTTAAATTGAGATTGAAATTCAAACTGTTCTGTGGCGGTAAATTCTTCTACTAATTCTAAATAGGGTGCTGCAAAACTAATTTGCTCGTAAATAGTATTGGCGTCAAAGGGCCCCCATTCAATACTACCCTTGGTTAGACCGCTATACCCCGCAATAATTTGTAATAAAGTACTTTTTCCAGAACCATTGTTGCCTACTAGTGCATAATGCTTACCTGCTTCAAATTGAAAACTAAGATTTTTAAAAATCCATTCTTTATTAAATCGTTTGCAGGCTTGTGCTAGGCTTATTTGCATAAATGATTAATCTTCTTCCACCAATCCTTTGCCAAATCTTTTAAT
>SHWX01000091.1 GCA_009693615.1 Chitinophagaceae bacterium
AGCATTAAATGCTCAGCGCCTATAAAGTCATTACCTAATCTCAAAGCCTCTTCACGGCTATAAGAGATGATTTCCTTAACTTGTGTTGAAAAATTATTATCCATATATTTATTTCGAGCTGTTACAAGAATAACGAATATTTTTGACCTAAAGTATGTTAAGTATTACTTGTTTATCAACCTTTTATTCTTAAGCCAATATGCAATACAAAACCGAACTAAAAGAGAAATTTACTGTTCTTACCATTCTCGAGAATAGTCTTAGTTCAAATCTCGTGCCAGAATTAGCCCAAATTATAGCAAAAATAGGTTCCGAAGCCCCTAAAAACCTAGTTTTGAACCTAGGCCAAGTAGCCCGCTGGGAGTTGCCGGTGATTGCCCAATTAGCAGAAGGACAGGGCAGCTTCTATGAGAATAATACCTCATTTGTCATTTGTTGCCTGTCAGATAGCCTTCAGGACACCCTTGATTTGACCGATTATGCCGAAATATTGAACATGACCCCCACAGAATCAGAGGCTTGGGATATTATCCAGATGGAGGAAATTGAAAGGGAATTGCTAGATAGCGACGACATGGAGTTTTCGAACCAAGAATAGCCCTATTTTCTCTTAAGATTAGTTATTTTCGCCCTCATGATTACTTCTAATACCATTCAACAAATCACCAACCGAATTGACATCATTGATGTAGTGGGTGAATTTGTGAAGTTAAAAAAAAGAGGTACCAACTTTATAGGCAACTGCCCTTTTCACAACGAGAAATCGCCTTCGTTTACCGTCTCTCCTGCTAAAGAAATTTACAAGTGTTTTGGTTGTGGCAAAAGTGGTAATACCATTACTTTTTTAATGGAACATGAGAAGTATAGTTATGTAGAGTCTTTAAGATGGTTAGCAGCAAGGTATAATATTGAAATTGAAGAAACGCAAAGCAGTCCTGAACAAAAATTAGCACAACAAGTAGCAGATAGTTTATATGCGATTAACAATTTCGCGATGGATTTTTTCACCAAGCAATACTGGGAAACAGAGGCTGGCGAAAGCATTGCGCAAAGCTATATGCAACATAGAGGTTTTTTAAAACCCATTGTAGAAAAATTTAAAATTGGGTACAACCCCTCCGATAAAGATAGTTTAGCCAAGGCCTTAATTCAAAATCAATTCAATCCTGAACTTTTTGCGAAAACGGGTTTAGTGGTAGAGCGAAATGGCGAGTGGCAGGATAATTATAGAGACCGTATTATTTTCCCTATTCATAATACTACTGGAAAAATTATTGGATTTGGTGCAAGACAAATTGCGAAAAACGAAAAGTCGCCTAAATACATTAACTCACCGGAGAATGATATTTATGTAAAGAGTAAAATTTTATATGGTTCTTATTTTGCAAGAACGGCTATTGATAAATTAAATGAATGTTTACTGGTAGAAGGTTATACCGATGTAGTTAGTTTACACCAAGCAGGTATTGAAAATGTGGTGGCCAGTGGTGGTACTTCTTTAACCATTGACCAGTTAAGGCTTATCAAAAAATATACGCAGAACCTAACCATTATTTATGACGGAGATGCGGCAGGTGTGAAAGCAGCCTTGCGTGGACTAGACATGGCCTTGGAAGAAGGATTAAATGTACAATTAGTTTTAATTCCCGATAAAGAAGATCCAGATAGTTATGTCAATAAAGTGGGACCAGACGCTTTTAGAGAATTTGTACAATCGGCTAAAAAAGATTTTGTACTCTTTCAATTAGAAGTGCAGTTAAAAGAAGTGGGTGGAGATTTGAATAAGAAAAATGCATTGGTGAATCAAATTGCAGAAACATTAAGTAAAATAAATAAACCAGAGGACTTTACCAAGCTACAAGAATATGTAAGGAAGTGCTCTTCCCTACTGCGTATTGACGAAACAGGCTTAACGCAACTCGTCAATAAGTTTAAGCGTGATAAGATAGTTAAAGAAGAAAAGAAAATGTCTTATGACGAAGCGGCTATTCTAATGCCTAGCTTTGCTCAAGGACAAGAACAACAACAGGACACCGACTTATTTACAGACAAAGACTTAGCCCACGAAAAGAATTTAGTAAAACTAATTATTGACTACGGCAACGAGCTTACTAAAGAAAATAAATTAGTAGCGCAGTGGATTTTTGATGAAATAGAAAGCTTCCCTTTAGAAAATGAGGATATGGTGTATTTGATAGAAGCTTATAAAAAATGGTTTTATGCAGGTAAGCTTCCTAATGGCAAAACACTTCAATACCATGAAGACGAAAGAGTACAAAAATGGGTAGTGAGTTTATTTGAACCTGACCATGAATTAAGTACAAGGTGGAATGAGAAGCTGGGCAAACCAGAACGCGAAAATGTAAAGGACATTATCAACGAAGTTGAAATAGGCTTAATGTACTTTAAACTAAGAAAGGTAAAGAAGATGATTAGTCAAAATCAAATGGACCTAGAAACAGCCGCTGAAAAAGAACAAATACAATTACTTCAAATACATAAGCATTTAAAAGAAGTAGAGCGTGCATTAACGCAAGGTATTGGAACAGTGATCTTGAAATAATTTTTAAAATAGAAAAGGCTCCAATCTTGGAGCCTTAAAATCATTAGAGTGTAAAATTATTATTTTTTATATTTTATAAAAAAATAATAATTAATACTCCTACTTCTCTGATGGGCTATTCTTCCCTGCTAATAATTTTTCTACAGTTGATTCCAAACGCTTTTGTTTGGTTTCTTCTTTCTTAGCACCTTGGATCCAACTTAAATATTCTTTTTGGTTCAATATAGATAAAGAAATAAAGAATTCTCTAGCTTCTTCATGTGCACCAAATAATTTATCTAATTCTATAGGAAGGGCAATTAATCTTTTTTCAAAATCGTCTACTTTAATATCGGCAGCCTTGAATTCAACAAAGGTTCTGTTTCTATTAGGTATTTGATCTAATTTTTTAAAACGCATTGCTGTCCAAACATGGTCTAAGGTAACTTGTCTTACCGCCTCGTATTCGTTCTTAGATAAAATATCCCAGCTTGCGTCTCTATTTAAATCAGAGACTATTTTAGAAGTGGTCTTAGGATAAGAAATCCATAATTTACTCTCTGAATGTAATGCTGAAAAAACCTCTTTTAAGATATTATTCAATTGTAATTGATTGATGGCGAAAATAAGCGCAAAATCAATCTTTCTAGTTTTTAATAAAGGAGTCAAGTTCTTGTTGTAAGAAAGCTTGGCAAACTGCTTTTCTACAGAAGAAGGCAGTCCTTGAATTAGTAAGTTTTTCTCATCTTTCAGTTGCAATTTCTCTAAAATATTCTGGTTACCTGACATAGCTTTAAAGTTTTAACGGACGGCGAAGTTACGAAATTCTATTTTTTTAGAAGTATAATATTGTTGAAATATTAAAAAAATTGATGCGCAAACCCTTATTTAAGGTCTCTTCTATCTCTGTTTTTGAAAATGGGTGCTTTGCTTTCGGTACCCTTCATCAGCCTGCTGATGTTTTTCTGATGAGAAACCACCACCATCATAGCGACTATAATTGCGAAAAGGCGATAAATTGTCTCCTTTTCTTTGAAAATAAAGAGGATCAATACCATAAAAGCTACTCCCGCCAAAATAGAGCTTAATGATACAAATCGGGTTGAAAGCAAAGTAATTAAGAATACTACTAAGCAAATTAAAGCAACCATTGGTTGAATAGCCAAGGCCATACCTAATAAAGTGGCCACCCCTTTTCCGCCTCTAAAGTTGGCAAAAATGGGAAATATATGTCCTAGGACTGCCATCATTCCAAGGGCGATCATAAAATTAGTTCTAGCTAGTTCGTGGGTTAAATAGAATGGAATAAGAATGTATAAGGAAGTTGCAATAACACCCTTTGTAACATCTACAAGCATTACAAAACTGCCCCATTTTGAACCTAGTACCCTAAAAGTATTGGTAGCGCCAGCATTTCCACTTCCGTAATCTCTAATGTCAATACCAAATACCGACTTACTTACCCATACTGCTGTAGGAATAGATCCGATGATATAGGCCAGTAAAATTAGAATAATTTCTATCATTGTAAATTTGTTGGAGGACAAAGATACGATGAAAAAATTAATGATTTGTTAACATTAACTTCTAAACTTTAAATTAAATGTTAAACAACAAGCTAATCCAGCCATTTAAAGGTCTTGATTTTTGAAATTTCCAGCCATTTTCAGTGGCTAATGCTATCATATCTACTTGATCCTCGATTAGTAAACCACTTAAGACTAAGGTGGAAGATGGTTTAGCTAGTTGAGTTAATTCAAGCATATTGGCTTCAATGATATGCCTATTTACATTGGCTAAAATGATGTCAAATTTTTTATTTTGATAGGCTGATTTTACTTTTTCTATTCGAACTAACCCACAATCATTGTTTTCTATGTTTTCAATCGAATTTTCGATACACCAATCGTCATTGTCTACTGCTAAAACCGATGCAGCCCCTAGCTTTTCAGCTAGTATGCCTAAAATACCTGTACCCGTTCCAAAATCATAGACCGACTTTCCTTTAAAGTCCATAGATTCCATTAATTCAATGACTGTGAAAGTAGTGGCATGATGGCCTGTACCAAAACTCATTTTGGGGGTAATTTCTATCTCAAAAGCTACTTTAGGTTCAAAATGGGGATGAAAACTAGCTCGAATACCTACAAAATTAGCTACTCTTACTGGCTCGAAATTAGATTCCCATAGAGCATTCCAATTTTCTTCTTTAATTATTGATTTAGAATACTTTATATTATGCTGTTTAAATATAATATCCAATTCATTATTTAATAAATTAGCCTCAAATTCAGTATTAAGTATGAAGGTTTTACAATGCCCTGCGCCTTTCCCAAGTGAATTAGACATTTTCACCCCATCATTAATACCTTGACTTGCCTCCTCCTCATTAAACCCATCAAATCCTAGGACTGATAGCTGAGCCACCAGCATCTCAAACTGCTCCTGGTTTTCAAAATCGAAGGCTATTTGGATGTATTCTTTAGACATGGGGTTGTTTTAGGGAGCTTTAATTAGGTTTTTAATGGGTCTTAGGCCGTAAAGGTAAATAGTAAGATGATTAAATACTAATCTGAGTCGATCTTTCGAGCCTGCGTAGAGAGAGACGAAGATTAGGTATTTAATCATCGATAATATAATATAAGCTCGGTATTGAATTTATTCAATTGGCGTATTAAGGAACAAAAAATGCCCTCCCATATTTGGGAAGGCATTTATATAAATAGACTTCTTAAATCTCTTAAGATTGACCCTCTCTAGGACCTCTATCTTCACGAGGCGCTTGCTCTGGACGAGGTAATAAGGCTTTATGACTTAATTTGAACTTTCCTGTTTTAGGATCCAAACCAACCAATTTTACTTTTACTACATCTCCTTCGTTAAAGATACCATCCATGGTTTCCAAACGCTTCCAGCTTATTTCACTAATGTGTAATAAACCTTGTTTGCCTGGCATGAATTCTACAAAGGCACCAAATTCTTTCACACCTTTTACAACTCCTTCGTATTCATCTCCAATTTCTGGAACAGCAACAATACCATTGATCCACTTAACAGCAGCATCTAAACTATCTTTATTTGCAGAGAAGATACTTACTTCACCATGGTTACCCACTTCTTCAATATTAATAGTTGCACCAGTAGTTCTTTGCATCTCTTGGATGATTTTACCACCTGGCCCGATGACTGCTCCAATATATTCTTTATCAATAATTAATTTAACCATTCTTGGTGCATGTGGTTTCACATCGGCACGCGCCGCTGGCATACATTCATACATAGCATCTAAAATATGTAAGCGACCTTTTTTTGCTTGAGACAATGCTTCACGCATAATGTCCATACTTAAACCGTCTACTTTAATATCCATTTGCACACCGCAAATTCCGTCGCGTGTACCTGTTACTTTAAAATCCATATCTCCTAAATGATCTTCATCACCTAAGATATCTGTTAAAATGGCGTACTTACCATCTTCTCTTGAAATTAATCCCATAGCTACACCACTCACGTGCTTAGGCATTGGAACACCTGCATCCATCAATGCTAATGAACCCGCACAAACTGTTGCCATAGATGAAGAACCATTCGATTCTAATACATCAGAGACTACTCTTAATGTGTAAGGGAAAGTAGTGGTGTCTGGTAACATTTGTTTTAAAGAACGCATGGCTAAATTACCATGACCTACTTCACGACGACCTACACCACGCATCATCTTCACTTCTCCTGTAGAGAAGGGAGGGAAATTATAGTGTAAGAAAAATTTAGTGTATTCAGCACTTGCTGCAGTCTCTTGCATTAACTCAT
>SHWX01000092.1 GCA_009693615.1 Chitinophagaceae bacterium
GGCACTGCAGCAGCAGACTTAGCAGCGGTTACCAATGAAGCTAAAAAACTAGCAGGTCCTGAAGTGATCAATGCAACTTTAATGATTCCATTAATTTTAATCGTTGCCTTTATTGGATTAAATGTGTACATGAAAAATAAAAAAGCAGCGACGGCTTAAATATGCTTAATTTTTTTATAAAGAAGCTAATACAGTATCTAAATTAGCAAGTAAGTCTTTTGCATTTTGCATGGAAAAAATAATAGGCGGTTTAATTTTAAACACATTATTATAAGGCCCGTCAACGCCCATTAAAAAACCTTTTTCTTTCATTCTTTCAACCGCTAGCTTAATGGCATCAGTAGCTGGTTCTTGGGTCATTCTATCCTTTACTAACTCCACTCCAATAAATAAACCCGAACCTCTTACATCTCCAATAATGGGGTGTGTATGCATAAGTGCTCGCATGCCTTCTAATAAATAATTACCTACTTGCAGTGCATTTTCTTGTAAACCTTCTCTCTCAATAACTTCTAATACAGCCAAGCCGGTTGCCATTGAAACGGGGTTGCCTCCATAGGTATTAAAATACTCAATACCATTATTAAAGCTATTGGCTATTGCACCTGTCACAATAACTGCAGCTAGTGGATGGCCATTGCCAATGGGTTTGCCCATCACTACTATATCGGGTACCACGTCTTGTAATTCAAAGCCCCAGAAATGAGAACCCACTCTTCCAAAGCCTACTTGTACTTCATCTGCAATACAAATACCGCCTGCGGCTCGAACATGCTTATATACTTCTTTTAAATAATTTGGAGGTAGGGGCATTTGACCCCCCACGCCTAAAAGTGTTTCACAAATATAAGCGGCAGGTTTTTTATTATTTGTAGCTAGCGTATCAATAATATTTTTTACATCCTTTGCGTATTTAATTCCTGCATTAGCATCATCATAGGTATAAGGCCCTCTATATAAATCGGGGTTCGTGGCTTTATGTATCCAAGGCATTTGTCCCATGCCACCTTCTCTATCAAATTTATAAGGACTCATTTCAATAGTGGCCGTTGAAGTTCCATGATAAGCATGGTCTAAAACAATGATATCTTTTTGTTTTGTGCAGTGCCTACTAATTCTAATGGCTAAATCATTGGCCTCACTACCGCTATTGGTAAAATAACAAACATTTAAACCAGCAGGTAAACTAGCTGTTAATTTTTGCGCATATTCAATTAAGTGATTATTTAAATACCTTGTATTGGTATTTAAACTAGCAATTTGTTTTTGCATCACCCTTACTACGGTTGGATGACAATGTCCTATATGACTTACATTGTTTACGCAATCAATATAGGTATTACCTTTATCGTCATATAAATATTGTAAGGCGGCTTTATCAATTTTTAAATGTTTTTCATAACTAATACTTAGGTTTTTTCCAATATGCGCATTTCTTTTAGTTTCTAAGTTTGTATAATTTTCATTTGTATCAATGATGGATGTATAATGACAAGCCAGTCTAAAAGTATTCTCTGCTTTAATTGGGTTAAGCGTAATTAAATAGCAGAGTAAGTCCCAGGCGGGCATTTCTGTTATAAAATGATGTTCATTGTTTGAATCCAAAGAGGCACTATAAGCAGACTGTGTTACACTAATGCATAATCTTGCAGCTATTAAGTAATATAAAATACTTAATTCTTTTTCTTCGATTGGGTAAGATTGATGGTAACCTTTTACTACTAGAACGGCTGCGGCTAGCGGGTCCGACTGGTGCAACATGGCATAGGTACAGGCTACGGCTACATTATTAATAAGGGCAGTGTACACCATATCGCCAAAATCTATCAGTCCTGCAATGCTATCGCCTTCCACAAGTACATTGTAATCATTGGCATCATTATGTGTATAGGCCTGTCTGAAAGAAGAAAGGGTGGGCAGTACCTCTGTTTCAAATTGCAGCATAAAATAATCGGCAATTCTTTTTTTAGCAGCATCCTTGATATAGCTCATTTTATAATTCGCATCGCGCGCAGTACTAATATCCCAAGTATAATGCCTATGCATGCCCGGATGCTTAAAGTCTACTAGGCTTTTATCCATCTTGCCTAAGAAAATGCCTAAATTTTCAAATAAGGCTTTGTTTTTTGCTGGCGCTTCTACCCAAAAACTCCCTTCTAAAAAACTTAATATTCTAATATAATAAGTTTGGTCATCAACAATTATTTCTGTTAAGGTTTCTCCCTTTTTATTTAAAGTATAAGTTTGGAATTGCGAAGCAATATCGGTTTTACCTAAATGCTGTAGAATTTTTACTTGCGCTTCTAAGAAAAAATAGTCGTGGCTGCTGTTAGAAACTTTTAAAATATTTTTCTTACCCGATTTTTCAACTAATAAAAAATTAAGTTCATCATAGCCATTGAGCACAGATGCTTTCACTTCTAAGCCATAATAATTTGCTACCCAATTTTCAATGCTGCCAATGGTAAAATTCATGCTAACAAGTTAGTTAATTATTCAGAAAGCTTTCCATAGAAGCGGCCACCATTTTAGGCGCTTCTTCCATGGGGGTATGGCCTATATTTTTATATATAGCTAGCACACTTCCTTTTATATCTTTTTGAAATAGGTAGGCATTTTCTACAGAGATAAGATGATCCTGCTCTCCCCATAGAATTAAAGTAGGCTGCTTAATAGTTTTGATAGGTTCGGAAGAAGTGGCTGTTCTATTTTTAAATAAAGACAATGTAGCTGCACGATTCCCTTCTCTTAATAACATCTCATGATACCTTGTTACAATCGCATCGCTTATAAGACTGTTATCATAAAATACAGTCTCTAAACTTTTTCTTATTAAAAACTTGGGTGTAATATATAAGAGTAAATTATTAATGACAGGTGTACTCGCTAATTTAAATCCTAAACTTCCTTTTTCATTTTTTATAGGATAACCTCCTGCATCAATTAAAATAAGTTTAGCTATTTTTTTGGGATGCGCCACTGTATATTGCCAAGCAATGGCTCCTCCTAAAGAATTTCCTGCTAAGGCAGATTTATTAATATGCATTGCATTTAAAAAGGAATCTAGAAAGCGAACATAATAATCACCTGCATAATAATTCTCGGGATTAGGCCCCGTAATGCCAAAGGCAGGAAGATCGAATCTTATAATTCTTCTATTCTTTGAGCTTGCAAGCATAATTGACACTAAGCTATCCCAAGTATGTAAAGACGATGAAGTGCCATGAATAAGCACTAAGGGCGTAGAATCTAACGGGTTGCCCTCATCTCTGTAATGCACCTGCATGCCCATGAGTGGCAAGTACTTCGAAGCTGCATTACCATATTTAGCTTTAATTTTTTCAACAGGGATGTCTCTTTGGCCATAAACTGTAAACACTAGCACTAATAATACGAGTATACTTATTAAACTATAGACAAGGTTGCGTTTTATCTTATTCATTTATTATTTGCTTATTCTAAATTTTGAAATGATTAAGTTATATCATTTTTTTATATGAATGAATTTTTGTTCAATGACTTAAAATGAATCCCTGCTATATAGTTTACAAAATATAAATGTTAAAGAAAACACAAAATTCAATTTCGTGGAAAAAAAGTTTTTTTGACTTATAAACTGACTCTCAGTGCTTTACAGGCAGGTTGAAAAAATACAGTTTTCTTGCTTTTGCAGATAGCATTATTATATGATTATTAATTGTAATTTCTATTAACCGAATTGCTTATTAATAACCAAACCAAACCAAACCAAAATCAAAAAAATCTATCAGCAAATTCTTGATTTCCCCCAGATGGTAAATCAAAAAGTTTTGAGTGCGCAGTTAAACTCCGCAGTTGATAATTTCGATTCTCAAAATGGAGTAAGATCCTACACGAAGTCAATCTATCAGATTCTATCGATTGTAGTGTTTATTTCCATGGAAATTGCCATTATTAGTGGCGCTATGGGGTATTTCACCGATGCCAGTAGCACGGGTCTAGGAAAAGCAGGTAGTGTTTTAACTACTTTATTGCTTATTTATTCAGCCTTCCCTATTGCGCACATCATTAAAGCTAGAGGGGAAAGCCTGGGTGGTTCACACAACGGAATGGTCACTTTTCTTTTTAAAGACGTTGTTACAACCAATATCAAAATACTTGGAGAAGTGGCTGCAGTAGGTGCTTTTATAGGCGCTGCTTGCTTAACCTTATCTTTTGTATTTGATAGCAATTTATTCAATGCAACTATTGGTACCGCTTTCGGTACAATTAGTGGTTTAAGTGGTTTACCTATGCAAGGGTTAACTAATTTATTCTCTGCATTAAAATTAGATTATTTAACAGAGGTATTAAATAATCTTAGCTCTTGGACCATGGCGAGTGGTCAAAACTTCACGGGTGATATGCTTTGGAATATTAATGATCTATTCTTAGTGGCTGGTGCTTTTGTGAATGTAGCACTTGGATTAGCTTATTTGTATGTTAATCTAGCTATTTATCATTTCTTATACACTATGGTTTCTAATTTCATTAAGTGGATTCAAAGCCCTTCTCTTCCTATTGCAATGAAAACTAAATAGGATTTCACGTTTGTCATTTACAATCGTTTCGAATAAAAAAAGCCCCCTCCTTAATTTGAGGGGGCTTTTATTTTAATTATTGGGTTCTACAAAATAATCCACCACAAATACTTTATCCATATGCGGCTTTAATACCGTTTGAAATGCAATATGTGCAGGGTGTTTTTGATAGTCTGCTAAATCTTTTTCAGAATTAAAAGTAAGTGTAAAGCAATGTGTAAAGCCTTGGTCTAAATGTTCTGGACTCATATTAATTCCCCACTGCATATTTTTAACCTGAGGCACTTTACCATATAGCTTTGCAAAACTATGTGCTACATTTTCTACTTCTTTTACAGAAGAGCTTGCTTTAAAAGTAAATAATACAACATGTTTTAATTCTCCTGTTCTATTTTGTGCATGCGTAGTTAAAAAACTAGTAACTAAAAGAGCGAATAAAATAAATTTTTTCATTTTTGATTAGGTTGATTGATTTTTAAATTATAAATAAGTTTGAGGGTTGTCACAAATTCTAAAATTTTCATTAAAGCCATTCATTATTTTTACATCCTCGCTAGAGAGCATAAAACTACTAGCTTCAAAGTTTTCTACTAATCTTTCCTTTTTAGAAGATTTAGGTATAGTTGAAATGCCAAGTTGTAAATGCCAGTTTAATACAATTTGTGCAGGGGTTCTATTATATTTTTTACAAAGAAGTACTAAACGCTCATCTGAAAATTTGAGCCCTCTTGTAATGGGTGAATAAGACTGCACTTGAATACCTGCGGCTTTACAGTAGTTTAGTAAGTCTTCTTGATATAACCAGGGAGAGAATTCTATTTGATTGACTGCAGGAACAATATTAGCGGTTGATTTTAATTCTTCTAATAAGGCAATATTATAATTAGCAACTCCAATGGCCTTCACTCTTTTATCTTGATATAATTTTTCTAAGGCCTTCCAAGAAGCTGCACGGCCTTCTTTGATAGGCCAATGAATTAAATATAAGTCAACAAAGTCTTGATCTAATTTTTTTAAACTATCGTCAAAAGCTTTTAAAGCCGCTTCATAACCGTGGTCGGTATTATTTAACTTGGTTGTTAAAAAAATATCCTTTCTATCCACCCCGGCATTTTTTATAGCATTGCCTATTTCTACTTCGTTTTCATACATACTAGCAGTGTCAATTAATCGGTAGCCTATTGCTAATGCCTCTTCTACCGCACGCTCTGCTTCAACTTTGTACATATCATAAACGCCTAAGCCCAATAGAGGCATAGTAATACCATTATTGAGGGTAGTATTTACCATTTCTCTAGGCCTAATAATTTTTTGCCAAGATCATTTAGTGCTGCAGTTTCATATTTTGTTTGCTCCCAATTTCTTGGATCGCCAGGGAAGGCATAACCTTCTGGTGCAATTCTATGTTTCCAAGAATTCACTCTCCACTCTGTTAAGGCCTCATTATTTTCTTCTGCTGGCATCATAGATAAATATTGAGCAATACGCACTTTGTCGGTACTATTATTGGCTCTAATACCATGTGGCTCTAAACTATTAAAAATTAATAAGTCACCTGCTTCTAATTTTACTTTAGTAGGGGTGAATGCAGAAGTGTCTGGTTTGAATCTATCTCTGTCTTCTGGTTGTGTTAATTTCCAAGTATCATAATTTCTGTATAATTCTGGAATACATTGAAAGCCTCCCATGTTTTCATCGTTTTGATCGGCTAAGGCTAATACACCTTGCACATTCACTGGCTTTGTTTCTGGATCATAATCCCAATGAATAAATGCTTTGTATTCATGTCC
>SHWX01000093.1 GCA_009693615.1 Chitinophagaceae bacterium
CTAGCCGATATTTTACAAGCATTAGAGGCTTAATTTTGCTTCTATTTTAATCCCTTTGTTTATCATTTTACTTTCGCTAAAAGGCAATTTTCTCCAATTTTTTGCATATATTGAATACGCTTAAAAAAACTCGATATATGAAAACAAAAATTAGCGTAATGCTTTCTTCCATGATGTTCTTGCAATATTATATTTGGGGCGCATGGTATGTGACGATGGGTACTTATATGGGTGAAATTTTAAAGTCTACAGGGCTTGATATTGGAGCTGCTTATAGCGCGGTGGCCATTGCCACTATTTTTAGTCCCTTTTTTGTAGGTATGATTGCAGATCGTTTTTTTGCAGCACAAAAAATAATGGGGGTTTTACATTTTGTAGGAGCCGCCTTACTTTTTTATGCTACTAAGGCTAATAATGAAAATTTTTACTGGGTTATTTTAGTATATGCTTTATTATACATGCCCACTATTGCATTAAGTAATAGTGTAGCCTTCGCTCAAATGACCGATCCAGGAAAACAATTCCCTTGGATACGCGTATTTGGTACCTTAGGTTGGATTGCAGCAGGTATTGTTATTGGTCAATTAGGTATTGAAAAAACAGAAGGTACATTTTATGTAGCTGCTGGGGTATCTGCGTTTTTAGGCTTATTAAGTTTTGCGCTTCCTAATACACCGCCAAAAGCACAGGCAGAGAAAGTGACTGTGGGCTCTATCTTAGGCACGGACGCTTTTGTATTATTTAAATCAAGATCATTTTTTATATTCTTTGTATCAGCTATATTAATTTGTATTCCTCTTTCTTTTTATTATGGATTCGCGAATCCCTTTTTAAATGAAGTGGGTTTAGAAAACGCAGCTAGTAAAATGACTATGGGTCAAATGTCTGAGGCTTTATTCATTTTAGCTATCCCTTTTATGTTTAATAGAGTGGGTGTAAAAAATATGTTGATATTAGGCATTAGTGCCTGGTTGCTTCGTTATGTATTTTTCGCTTATGGCAATATGGAAAATAGCTGGATGTTGTATGCTGGTATTATCTTACACGGCATTTGTTATGATTTCTTTTTTGTAACAGGTTATATGTATACCGAGAAAAAAGCGGGTGAAAAAATTAAAAATGCAGCCCAGGGCTTATTTACTTTTGCTACTTATGGAGTGGGTATGTATATAGGAACATTGTACAGTGGACATGTAGTTGACCAGTATAAAGTGGCCACTGCGGTGGGGGCAGCAAGCCAGCACAATTGGCAAAGTATATGGTTAGTGCCCGCGGCTATTGCAGGAGCCGTGTTAATTGCTTTTATTTTATTCTTTAAAGAGAAAAAAGAAACAGCTACTGTTTCCTAATATTCTTACATCAAGAAAAATAGAATCAAGAAAATATTTAATGCGCATTCAGTAGCTTGAAAATACTATTGATTTTTTAAAATAGGGTATTTGCCAATGTCTAAAATTATTGGCTAGGTCCACTATTACTTACAAAAGATATGAACTTACTGTCTGGGCTCCAGCTAGGTGTATTAATGGTACCTTGACCACCATACAAATAGGCAATTACTTTTGGTGCCCCACCACTCACTGGCATTAAACGTAACATTACTCTTTTATAAAAAGGATGGTCTGCTGCATCAATGGTATTAGGGAAGGAAAGAAAAGCAATCCATTTATTGTCAGGAGAAACATGCGCAAACCAATTATTGTATTCGTCAAAAGTAAGTTGTGTTTGTTCAGTTCCATCCATTTTCATTCTCCATAATTGCATAGTGCCACTTAGGGTAGAATTATAATAAATAAATTTCCCGTCAGGTGAACACTCAGGTCCATCTGCAAGTCCTTTTGTCAAATAAGTTAATTGAACTTCTGCTCCACCATTAATTGATTTTTTAAAAATATTATAGGCGGCACTTTTGCTTAGTCTTTGTGCCGTATAAACGACTTCTTTATTGTCTTTAGTCCAACCATGTAAATAACTTGGCGTACTGTCTGTAATTAATTTTGGCTCACCTCCTGTCAATGGTAAATAATAAATGGTGCTACCGCCACCAGCCATACCATCTCTATGGGAAGAAATGCCAAGTGTTTTGCCATCAAATGAAATAACATGATCATTGTTATTTTTAATTGCATTGCCAGTATTTAGCAAAGTGGCCGTCCCACCCGAAACTGGTACCGTATATATCTTACCACCTTGATTAAATAACAAATGATTGCCATCAGGCATCCAATTGGGCGCTTCAAATCTGCCCTTGTCTTCATATACTACTTTTCTTTTGCCATCAAAAACATTTAAAATTTCCATTTTGCTACTTAAAATACCATCCGTGTATCCATTGTATGTTTCAGGAACCGTATTTTCAATTCTTACATTCCATGCTTCTCCCTCTTCGAACATTTCAGGATTATGGCTACATATAAAAATACCAGCTAAAACTTCATCTGGAAGATCAACGACGCTAGTTCTTCCAATTTCTTGTAAAGGTTCACCAGGATTCGCTACCCTCATAATAAATTCTTTCCCATTTCTTTCTAATTGAATAATTTCAACCCCTGTTTTTTTGGAGAATATTTCATCTTGGGGATCTCTCATATGGGCGCCTTTCATGGTTCTCCATTGTAATGCAGTCAAACCATCAGCATGAACTGTTGCAGTCATATGTGCAGCATCATCACTGTTATTGGCTCTTACCATCCATCCAATTTTTCGATGTGGATCATTGCCTACTCCATTAGTTTTAAAATTACCAGTTAAAATAAAATTGCCTTTAATTTTATTATACGCATAATGAAATTCATCACGACCAAACCAAATATTATAGCCCGCTCCTTTTAAATGGTAAGATTCATTTTCATTATTGTAGGAAGCATCACCTGATAATTTTGGGTTACCTACATCGGCATGATTGGCAAAAATACCTACTTTATTTTGAGCGTTTGCATTTGAATTAAAAAATATAATGCACCCAGCTAAAAAAGTAAAAATGAATATTCTATTTATAGTATGAAGGCTTCTAATGATAGGCTTTTGTAATGATTGCATTGTTTAAACGTTTTATGTAAATAAATATGTTTGATTAAATTAGATTACGTATTTTGATATTCTAAGATAACTTTAAATTAAATTAAAAAAAATAATTTATGCAAATAATAAAATGTAGCTAGTCTTTTATTATCGTTTGTACAATGGCAAACCAATTAACCCTGCTACTTTTTCTGCGAGCTTTTCTCCCTCTTTACTAAAAGCCCAAAAAAACAGCGCCTTTATTGAATGACCTATCTTTATATTTTCGATTGCTTGAACGGCTAAGTTTTGGGCAATCCCTTTACCCCGAAATTCTTCCAATAATAAAGCCGAACATAGATAAATGGCTTCATATTTAGTATTCAGTGGCGTTAATTCATAAAGTTCCCTTTCTGATATTTTTTGATTAATAAATTGAGTCATTAAATCTAGTGTCGTGGGAATACATAAAATCCAACAAACAGGACCGTTTCCATCATCATATTCAGACATTGTATCGGGGTGAATGAACTGTAAGTGCTCTATCACATTTTCATCCACGTTAAGCTGGTCAGGATCGGTGCGGCTTGAGAATACTTCATCCGACAATTGTATTATTCTTTCATAGTTACTTAAGGCCATGATTCAAAACTAGCTATTAATCTTTATAGTAAAGTTTGTGATTAGTGGCTGATGTTTGCAAAGGCCTCAGGGCTATGAATTATATCAGCTTATAAATTCCCTTTCTTTAATTCGTTTACTGCATGGTCACAAGCCCTTGCGGTGAAGGCCATGTATGTCAAGGAAGGGTTCTGACAAGCGCTTGAAGTCATGAAACCACCATCGGTAACGAATACATTCTTTACATCATGCATTTGGTTCCATTTGTTGAGCACTGAAGTTTTAGGGTCATGTCCCATGCGGGCCGTACCCATTTCATGGATTCCCATTCCTGGGATTGCTGGTTTTTCGAACGACTTAACGTCTTTCAGTCCAGCAGCTTCCAGAATTTCAGCTGCATCGTTTTTCATATCAATGCGCATTTTACGTTCGTTCTCCCCAAACTCACAATCCATTGCCAGCAATGGAAGCCCCCATTTATCCTTCTTTGTTAAATCAAGGAAAGCGTGGTTCTTAAATTCTGGTAAATGTTCACCAAAGGAACCCAGACCCATAGTCCATGGTCCCGGTTCTGTTATATCCTCATTGAAGCCCTTACCAAAACCCATTTCAGGAATAGCTCTTTGCCATCCTGTTCGACTTGCACTTCCTCCATAATGGAAACCACGCAAATAATCCCGCTCTGGTTTATCCCCAAGGTTTCGATAACGTGGAATATAAATACCAATTGGACGACGACCATAATAATATTTATCATCAAAGCCTTCTGCCCTTCCGGAAGCTCCAATTTGAAAGTGATGATCCATCAGGTTATGTCCCAATT
Source organism: Chitinophagaceae bacterium (assembly GCA_009693615.1). Classification (GTDB taxonomy): domain Bacteria; phylum Bacteroidota; class Bacteroidia; order Chitinophagales; family Chitinophagaceae; genus Sediminibacterium. Next base: position 4,445 of record SHWX01000093.1, read on the forward strand.
GCCCGCTGCTGTTTCCCAAACCATCAGGGAAAGTATCTGAAGTAGAGTTTAATAGGATTTGAGTTGTACCCAGTGTTGAGGCATTCATGAAAATTACTTTTGCAGAATAGGCTATGTGCTCATTGGTCTCTGAATCAATCACCATCACTCCTTTTGCTTTCCTAGTTTCTTTATCATAAAGCACCTCACTAACAATAGAATAAGGCCTAAGTGTAAGATTACCGGTAGCCATCGCTGCTGGCAAAGTTGCCGATTGCGTACTAAAATAAGCTCCAAATGGGCATCCTCTGTCACAAAGATCTCTATTTTGACAGTTGCCCCTACCATTATGCGGAATGGTCAGATTCGCCATCCGGTAAACGGTCATCATCCGCTCTCTATTATAATGCTTTTCGATTCGTTTTTTTACCTCCTTTTCAACACAATTCATTTCAAAGGGAGGAAGAAATATACCATCGGGCAATTGTGCAAGCCCCTCATTTTGTCCGCTAATACCAGCAAAGCGCTCTACATAATCATACCATGGTGAAATATCCTTATATCGTATAGGCCAGTCAACACCATAGCCATCTTTAGCATTAGCAGAAAAATCCATCTCACTTAGTCTTAGGCAACCACGTCCCCAGGTAAGGGATCTGCCACCAACATGATAACCGCGATACCAGTCAAATCGTTTCACTTCGGTGTAGGGACAAGCCAAATCATCTACCCAAAATTTAGCATTAAACTCGCTATACTGACCGCCACGGGTTTGAACCGGGTACTTGATACGATCTTCAGTAGAAATTCTTCCTCTATGTTTGAATTCCCACGGATTCATAAGAGCAGTATCATAATCTTTTACATGCTCAACATTACGGCCACGCTCTAACATCAAAACTTTTAACCCCTTTTCTGTTAATTCTTTTGCGGCCCAGCCACCACTAATACCTGAACCAACTACTATGGCATCATAAGTATTCTGCTTCTCTGCTTTTATATTATTATTCATCTTTTTTATTAAATATTCTATAAATAATTAGGTAGCCCATGCTTTTTGTCCGGGTTGCAAGGGAATGCAGGCATCATACCTGCCTGGTACATGAACATATCTTAAAGCTTTTGTAGCTCCAATCTCCGAAGTATAATAACCTAGACAGGTGAGTTCATAAATAAGAGGAAAGAATTGTGAAGGACTTTCTTTGGCGGTTATTTGCGCTTGGGCTTCCGCTTTGAATAACTTAAAGATCTCTTCGCGCTCCTTTAGCGTTAAAGAAATAAATAATTTGTTATACTTGCTCTTTGAGACTTCATCCACTTTTACTAATCCATCTGCAAATTGCTTTTGAACATCTGCAGTATAACAATCCTGCATCATTAACACTATAAAAGGCCCAAGGCCCGCAGCTTTGGCGCCGGGTACTCCATTGTTGTCAGGAATAAGTGTATCAGCGATTTCAGCAATCAACGATTCTTGTGATGCTATTGATTCAATATCACTTACAAATACCTGATTCAACATCTCGCAAGCTCCAAAGCTTGAAAAAGTGATTGCTCCCCCCAATAAATAGGTGGCCCTTCTAAGAACTTCCCTTCTGTTAATTAATTTTTTTATCATTTCTTTATTCTTTGTATTTAGCCTGGCCTACATCACACGCTTGTAGACAAATAAATTATGTGCCCATCGTCAAAAAAAATTTTGTTCCTAGATAATTCCATTCTTAAAAATAGCATTTTTCTTTTGTACTTGTTAATAATATTTTTTCTAGAAAGATCGAATAGGACGAACATTTAAAGTGGTACTCTTTTCATTAGCAGTTAGAAAACCAGAGTCAAAAATTTGTGAGCATGCATTGTATTT
>SHWX01000094.1 GCA_009693615.1 Chitinophagaceae bacterium
TGATGTTAAAGTGGCAAATTTATTAGGAACACTTGGAGCTTTTTTAGCGCATTTCTTTATTTATAAGGGATTTGGCATTGCCGCTTATTTAATTTGTACATTCTTTTTTATTATAGGGATTAATTTCTTTTTTGGGAAAAAGATTTTTTCTACCATTCGTAATTTAAAATATTTAATAGTTGGCTTGCCTTTATTAAGTGTATTTGCTTCGGTTTTATTTTCATCAAAAGCATTTGCTTGGGGTGGTGCAGTTGGGGATATGACAAAAGAGTGGATGTATAAAGTGGTTGGCGAAATAGGAACGTATGGTATTTTATTACTTGCGGCAGTAAGTTACATAATTTGGCGATTTAATCCCGTATTTAAATTACCTCAAAAAAATCTAGTTGAAGCAGGGGATATAAGTAACCAACTTGATGAAGTAGATGATGAAGATGAAAGCACTTCATTAACCACAACCGAAAACCAAGATGATGTAATAAGTTCAAAATCGAATGTTTTAAAAGAAGAAGGAAATATATTGATTATTCCTCCTCAGGAAAACCCTTTGTTGAACCATGAAATTAATTTACTAGAAAAAGAAGGGTTAGATAAAATCAAATCTGCAGAAGTTGTTTTAGCTGTTGAGCCAGTACAACCCATTGAAAAACCAATGGAGTTGCCTATTAAGGAAAAGCCTACTGTAAAAAATAATGCAATAGAGCCATTAGAATTAGAAATTAAAGTAGTGCCAGAAAAATTAGATGAAGAAGTTGAAATGCCAAAGCAAATTACCCCAGCTCCTTACGATCCTATTTTAGATTTAAGAGATTATAAATACCCTACGCTTGATTTATTAGAAAACCACGGCAGCGAAAAAATTGTACAAGATACCAACGAGCTAGAGAATAATAAAAATCAAATTATAGGTACCTTAAAAAATTACGATATTGATATTCAAAAAATTTCGGCAACAGTGGGGCCAACGGTAACCTTGTACGAAATTATTCCTTCTGCAGGTGTGCGAATTAGTCGAATCAAAAACTTAGAAGATGATATTGCCTTAAGTCTTGCTGCATTGGGTATTCGTATTATAGCGCCAATTCCCGGCAAAGGTACCATTGGTATTGAGGTACCCAATGCTAAGAAAACGGTGGTTAGTATGAAAACCCTCTTGGCATCTGAAAAATTTCAACAAAACAACTTTTCTTTACCCATTGCAATTGGGAAAAAAATTGATAATGAAAATTTTATTGTAGACTTAGCAAGTATGCCTCATTTGCTTATGGCTGGTGCAACGGGGCAAGGAAAGTCAGTTGGCTTAAATGCTATATTGGTTTCATTATTGTATAAAAAACATCCATCTCAATTAAAATTTGTTTTAGTAGATCCTAAAAAAGTTGAGCTTAGTATTTATAAAACAATTGAAAATCATTTTTTAGCAAAATTGCCAGGCGAAGAAGATGCTATTATTACCGATACAAAAAAAGTAGTACATACGCTTAATGCACTTTGTATTGAAATGGATAACAGATACGATTTACTCAAAGAGGCAGGCGTACGAAACATAAAAGAGTATAACGAAAAATTTGTAGCACGTAAATTAAATCCAGAAAAAGGTCATCAATTTTTACCTTTTATAGTATTGGTGGTAGATGAATTTGCCGATTTAATTATGACGGCAGGTAAAGAGGTGGAAATGCCAATTGCAAGATTAGCACAGTTGGCTAGGGCAGTGGGTATACATTTAATTATTGCAACACAACGGCCAAGTGTAAATATTATTACTGGTACAATTAAAGCAAACTTCCCAGCAAGAATTGCATTTAAAGTGAGTAGTAAAATAGACAGCCGTACCATTTTAGATGCTGGTGGCGCAGAGCAATTAATTGGAAAAGGTGATATGTTGATTAGTTACAATGGCGAATTAGTTCGTTTACAATGTGCATTTGTTGATACGCCAGAAGTTGATAAAATTGTTGATTTTATTGGAAAACAACGAGGCTACCCACAAGCCTTTTTATTGCCAGAATATGTGGATGAAAAAGAAATGGAAGGAAAAGATTTTGACCTAAATGATAAAGATCCGTTATTTGAAGATGCAGCAAGATTAATAGTAGCAAGCCAAGTTGGTAGCACATCTTTATTACAACGCCGAATGAAATTAGGATATAACAGAGCTGGCCGATTAATGGATCAATTAGAAGCAGCTGGTGTAGTTGGAGGTAGCCAAGGTAGTAAAGCAAGGGATGTATTAATTCAAACCGAAGTAGATTTAAATATGTTATTAAATAGCATTGGATAATAGTTGTTGTTGATAAGGATAAATTACTCATTAACTTTTAATATATACATTTCTTTCAACTAATATTTTTCTACAGTAAAAAATCAAATTTTAATTTTAACATTCATAATTCATCACTCACCGTAATGTCCAAATTTTTAATAGCAGGCTTAGGTAATATTGGGGCAGAATACGCCAACACAAGGCATAATATTGGTTTTGATGTTGTGCATGCTTTTGTTACCAAGCGTGGTGGAAGTTTTAGAGTAGATAGGCTGGCTTATGTTGCCGATATAAAATGGAAAGGAAAACAAATTGTATGTATTTGCCCAACTACTTTTATGAATTTAAGTGGAAAAGCATTTAAGTATTGGTTAGATAAAGAAAAAGTTTTAATAGAAAATACATTAACAGTTGTAGATGATTTGGCTTTACCCATTAATAAAATACGCCTTCGTAAAATAGGCAAACATGCTGGGCATAATGGCTTAAAAGATATACAAGCTATTTTAGACTCAGATGCTTATGCAAAACTACGCTTTGGTATCGGTGATAATTATCCAAAAGGAATGCAAGCTGATTTTGTTTTAAGCAAATGGCTTAAAACAGAAGAGCCAACCATAAAATTAAAAATAGAAACTTGTATTGAAATTATAGAAAATTTTATTGTAGCTGGAATAGATCAAACTATGAGTAAGTACAATAATTTAGTTATAAATCAATAATAAATAAAACTCCTTTTAAACATACAGTATTGCTGCATTTTAATTACTTTCATAGTATTTATTATATCCCTATTTTAGTTTTAAATGAAATAAATAGATGAAAATTTTTTGTATAGGAAGAAATTATGCTGATCATGCTAAAGAATTGGGGAATGCTGTGCCAACAACTGAGCCTGTAATATTTATGAAGCCTGAAAATGCATTATTGCAAGCGCATACTCCATTTTACTATCCAGAGTTTACGAATCAATTACATTACGAATGTGAGTTGGTGTTGCGTATTTGTAAAAATGGAAAACATGTTCAATCAAGCTTTGCAAGTAATTATTATAATGGTATTGGAGTGGGAATAGATTTTACAGCTAGAGATATTCAAGATGAGTGTAAGAAAAAAGGCTTGCCTTGGGAAAAAGCAAAGGCATTTGATAACTCTGCAGCGGTTAGTACTTTTTTAAACATGACCCCAGCATTAAATAAAAAAAATATCAATTTTAGTTTGAAAAAAAATGGGGAACTCATGCAAAAAGGGTTAAGTAGCGATATGATTTTTAGCTTCGATTCCATTATTGAACATATTTCTAACTATTTTTCCTTGAATAATGGCGATCTTATTTTTACAGGTACACCAGCAGGGGTAGGCGAATGTGTTGTAGGAGACGAATTAGATTGTTACATCGAAAATGAAAAATTACTCTCGGTAGAAATAAAATAAATTGTTTCAAATACGTTACATTATTTTCTGCTACTTATAAATAATTTACTTTTGACTAATGGTTGATACAAGCATTTTATTAAACGCCTATCGTTTAATGTGCACTGCCTATGCAATGGCAGATACATACGAAAATAATAGACAAGTTTGCAAATACGTTCACTCTACTTCAAGAGGGCACGAAGCTATTCAACTAGCTACAGCTTTTCAATTATTACCACAAGATTATGTAAGCCCTTACTACAGAGATGAAAGTATGTTGTTAGGATTAGGCTTTTCTCCCTCCGAATTAATGTTGCAATTATTAGCTAAAGGAAATGATATTTTTACCGGCGGAAGAGAGTATTACAGCCATCCTAATTATAACGGAAACGATAAGCCAACAATAATTCATCAAAGCAGTGCAACAGGTATGCAAGCCATACCCACAACAGGCGTTGCACAAGGAATAAAGTATAAAGAGCAACAAATAGCTCATAGTTCATTGTTCATGGAAGGCTCACACTATGAACCATCAGCTATCAACCAACAACCAATTGTCCTTTGCTCCCTTGGGGATGCATCGGTTACCGAAGGTGAAGTAAGCGAAGCCTTACAATTTGCCGCTTTACACCAATTACCTATTATTTTTTTAGTACAAGATAATGGATGGGGTATAAGCGTTACAAAAGAAGAAGCAAGATTAACCAACGCCAGTGAATTTGTAAAAGGCTTTGGGGGTATAAGTCGTATAAGTATAGATGGTAGCGACTTTCTACAAAGTTACGAAGTAATGAAAAATGTGGTGGATGAAGTGAGAAGAGAGCGTCATCCGTTTTTAGTATGTGCAAAAGTGCCCTTACTTGGCCATCATACAAGTGGAGTACGTAAAGAATTTTATAGAACAGAAGAAGATTTAGCTAAGCATTATTTAGATGACCCAAAACCAAAGCTTAGAAAAAAATTAATAGAATTAGGCGTTTCAGAAAATGATTTATTACAAATAGAAAATGAAACTGCACAAAACGTAGCAACTGATTTTTCTAATGCAGTAGTGGCTCCAGAGCCCATTGCTTCAACAGTAAGCGATTTTGTTTTTGTGCCAACAACAGTTACCGAAGAAAAGGGAGAACGTTCTCCAATAAATAATGAAAAAGTATTAATGGTAGATGCAGCCTTATTTGCTATTAGAGAAATAATGGAAGAATTTCCAGAGGCTGTATTATATGGGCAAGATGTAGGACGTAGACTAGGAGGCGTTTTTAGAGAGGCAGCTACCTTAGCAGAACAATTTGGCGATTATAGAGTTTTTAATACAGCTATACAAGAAGCTTATATAATTGGTAGCACAGTAGGTATGAGTGCAGTAGGTTTAAAGCCCATTGTGGAGGTTCAGTTTGCCGATTATATTTACCCTGGGTTAAATCAATTAGTAACCGAAATAAGCAAAAGTTGTTATTTAAGTTGTGGCAAATTTCCAATACAAACATTAATACGTATACCAATAGGTGCTTATGGCGGCGGTGGTCCTTATCATAGCGGTAGCATAGAAACTACCTTGCTTGCTATTAAAGGAATTAAAATAGTTTACCCAAGCAATGCAGCCGATATAAAAGGTTTAATGAAGGCTGCTTTTTTAGATCCTAATCCTGTTGTAATGTTAGAGCATAAAGGATTATACTGGAGCAAAGTACCTGGTACAGAAGAGGCTAAAACTGTTGAGCCTTCGGCAGATTATATTATTCCGTTAGGCAAAGCAAATATTGTTTTACAAGCCAATGCAGCGTGTATTGAAAACGGCGAAAGCTGTTGTATAATTACTTACGGCATGGGAGTGTATTGGGCAAAAGCTGCGGCAAAAAGTTTTGTAGGTAAAGTAGAGGTAATAGATTTACGTACCTTATTTCCTTTAGATGAAGAACTCATTTTTGCCACTGTAAAAAAACACGGCAAATGTTTAATAGTAACCGAGGAGCAACAAAATAATAGCTTTGCAGAGGCTTTAGCTGGTAGAGTTAGTAAAGCTTGTTTTAGATACTTAGATGCACCTGTAGAAGTTTTAGGTGCTTTAAATTTACCTGCAGTACCCATGAATGTACTTTTAGAAAAAGAGATGTTACCCAATGCAGAAAAGGTTACAGAAAGAATTGCCCAACTTTTACAGAATTAGCTTTTCCCCTTTTGAGAAAATGGCCTATATTTGCATCCCGTAAAACGGATTAAGCTATGTCAGTCTGAGCTTGTCGAAGACGAGTTAGCTAATTTTTTACAAATGTCGGGGTAGCTCAGCTGGTTAGAGCATCGGATTCATAACCCGAAGGTCGGCAGTTCAAGTCTGCTTCCCGATACAAAGCCCTTTTTTGGGCTTTTTTTCATTATGATATTTAGAGTATACGTACTTCACAGCATGGAATATAACAAGCATTAGGGTTTTAATTTATTAAAAAATCTAAGCAAATCAACAAAACTTTTACTTTCTCAGCAA
>SHWX01000095.1 GCA_009693615.1 Chitinophagaceae bacterium
AATTGAACCCCATTTTTTATCCAAGATTAGCCATCAACTTATCCTTAGGTATTTTTATCACCCATTTGTTAAGGGAGACCATGCACCGTCTTTCTTTGCGTCCGCCCATGCCCTCTAATCAATGGTGGAAATTAGTTTTATTATTATTTATTTTTTCTATTGTCAATAGTTTTTCTACAAGTTATTTAGCAGACGTCTTAAAACTATACGAGCCAGATAGAAATTTTGTTTTAAAAAGAAGGTTTCTTTTTAGTCTTATTTTCGATACCCCTATTTTTCTAGTGTGGATGTCGGTCTATGTTTTATGGCATTATATTGAATTCACCAATACTGAAGAAATTAAGAAAGTGAGACTAGAGACCATGATTAAAGAATTAGAATTAAAAACCATTAAATCTCAAATTAATCCTCATTTTATTTTTAACGCTTTAAATAGTATTAGAGCCTTAGTAGACGAAGACCCCCAAAGAGCAAGACAGGCCATCACAGAGCTAAGCAATATTTTAAGAAGTAGTATTCAAGTGGATAAAGTAGAAATTGCAAGCTTGGAAAAAGAACTTGATATTGTGAAAGATTATTTAGCCCTAGAGTACATACGTTTTGCGGATAGATTAAAAGTGGTATATGAAGTAGAACAAAATACTTTATCTAATCAAATACCTCCTATGATGTTACAAACCCTTGTGGAGAATGCCATCAAACATGGGCTGGGTAAGCAATCTGGAGATTGTACTATAAAAATTATTTCTAAATTAGAGAACGATAAATTGGTTTTAATTGTACAAAATACAGGCCTACTTCAACAAACGGAGAAGGATGGTTTTGGTTTACAAAGTACCAGAGAGCGACTTAATATTTTATACCGCGGTCAAGCCATTTTTGAAATATTTCAATGCGAGCCAAATGAAGTGACTGCTAAATTAGTAATACCTATTTCAAATTAAAATTATAGAGACATGCCCATTAAAGCCATTATTGTTGATGATGAAAGATTAGCTAGAAATGAATTAAAGAAATTACTAGAGCAACATCATGAAATAGAAATTATTGATGAGGCAAGTAATGTAGATGAAGGGGTAGAGAAAATAGATTTAGCGCATCCGGACTTAATTTTTTTAGATATTCAAATGCCAGGAAAAACTGGTTTTGACTTACTTGCTGAATTAGAGAAATCGCCTAAGGTTATATTTACCACGGCCTATGATGAGTTTGCTTTAAAAGCCTTTGAGGTGAATGCACTAGATTATTTATTAAAGCCTATCGATCCAAAGCGTTTAGCAGATGCCATTCAAAAACTTCAAGCGGAAATTGAATTAGAACGCGCAAGCTTATCAGGTAATATGCGTGGGCCTTTGTCACAGAGCGATCAGGTTTTTGTAAAAGACGGAGAGAAATGTTGGTTTGTTAAACTAGAAGAAATAAGATTATTTGAAAGTGTAGGTAATTACGCCAAAGTATATTTTTCTACCAATAAGCCACTCATATTAAAGTCATTGAATGCGCTAGAAGACAGATTAGACGATCATATATTTTTTAGAGCCAACCGCAAGCATATTATTAACCTACAGTGGATTGAAAAAATAGAACCCTATTTTAATGGAGGCTTGTTAGTTGAATTAAAAGGGGGAGAGAAGATTGAAATTAGTCGAAGACAAACGGTGAAGTTCAAAGAAATGATGAGTTTCTAGTAGTAATTAAGAATAGATTATTTATTCAAACTATGAATAGCTTCGGCCATCGCTTTAATTAAGCTAGGGTCTTTTTCTACTGCATTTCCAATGACTATAATATCGGCACCTGCTTTGCAATTTTCTATGGCTTTTTCCGGCGTAGTAATACCACCACCAATTATTAAAGGCGCTTGAATATGTTTAGCTACTTCTTGAATCATAGCAGTAGGAATGGCTCTTTGAGCACCACTGCCCGCATCCATATATATTAATTTAAGGCCTAGCATTTCTCCTGCCATGGCAGTACAAATAGCAATATCGTTCTTATTAGAAGGGATAGGGTTAGTATTAGATATATAAGAAACCGTAGTTGGAGAACCTCCATCAATGAGCATATAGCCTACAGACATAATTTCTAATCCACTTTGTCTAATAAAAGAAGCGCTTACTACATGGTGACCAATTAATAATTCTGCATTACGCCCAGAAATTAAAGACAAGTATAAAAGCGCATCTGCCTTGTCAGTGATTTGATCGGGCGAACCTGGAAAAAGAATAACTGGAATACTGCATTGTTTTTTTATAGCCGCCACAGTGGTATCTAAAGTATCGGTTACCACCAAGCTTCCCCCTACAAAAAAATAGTCCACTTTAGACTTTACAGCCAATTCAATGGTTTGGGCTAAACGCTCATTATTAAGCTTGTCTGGGTCTATTAAAATAGCCAGGGCCTTTTTTGCATTGGCCTTGCCTTCCTGTATTATATTGTATAGAGTATGCTTCATTTCTTTGACCCCCGTAAGGTGCAGCTTTTTTGCTGGAATCCTCAAAATTATCCAATTTAATTATATGTATTGCAATCAATCTCTATTTATTACTAAAAAAACCTAAAATGGGCAGGTTTTTTTTCTAAGAAACTAACATTGGTTGGGGATAAATCACGGAAATCAAGCCGGATAAGGTATTTAATTTAATCCACATATCTTTTCCACAGCTGTTGATATTTCCATAGCTTTAATATCATCATAGAAATATATTTTCGTATACCCATCTAGGTTTCCAAAAAACTAAGGGGATAACTCACTAACATCCAAAAATAGAATTAAGACCATGGCTACTCAAAAAACAAAAAAAGGCTTAGAGTTTTCTCGCCGATTTACTAAAGACAATGTTTCTCCATTCGATCAATTTGAATACGACTACAGAGATAGCGTAATCAAAAATCCAAACGGAGAAAAAGTATTTGAGATGAATAATGTGGAGGTACCGAAACAGTGGAGTCAAATTGCAACAGATATTCTTGCACAAAAATATTTTAGAAAAGCAGGTGTTCCACAACCAGATGGTTCATTAGGTCGTGAAACAACTGTGAAGCAAGTGGCACATCGTATGGCAAATTGTTGGAGAGTGTGGGGAGAGCGTTATGGTTATTTCGCAAAAGAGAAAGATGCGCAAGTATTCTATGAGGAATTAGTATATAGTATATTAAATCAAGCCTGTGTGCCTAATTCGCCACAATGGTTTAATACAGGATTGCATGAGAGCTATGGTATCACAGGTGGTGCACAAGGTCACTACTTTGTCGACCCTACCGATAAAAAATTAAAAAGATCAACAAGTGCCTACGAGCGTCCACAACCACATGCCTGTTTTATATTAAGTGTAAGTGATGATTTAGTGAACGAAGGTGGTATCATGGATTTATGGACAAGAGAAGCAAGAATTTTTAAATACGGTTCTGGAGTAGGAACAAACTTCTCACAAATTCGTGGAGCGAATGAAAAATTAAGTGGTGGTGGTTCATCAAGTGGTTTAATGAGTTTCTTAAAAATTGGAGACCGCGCTGCAGGCGCCATTAAAAGTGGTGGAACAACGCGTCGTGCGGCTAAAATGGTTTGTTTAGATTTAGATCATCCAGAAATAATAGAATTTATTAACTGGAAAGTAAAAGAAGAAGATAAAGTAGCTGCGTTAATTGCAGCTGGTTATGATAATAGTTATGAAGGTGAAGCTTACGCAACAGTGTCTGGCCAAAACTCAAATAACTCGGTGCGTATTCCGAATAGCTTCTTTAAAGCATTGTCTGAAAATGGCAACTGGGAATTAAAGGCAAGAACAGATGGTCGTGTTATGCAATCTATTCCAGCGCGTGAAGTATGGGATCAAATTGCAAATGCTGCTTGGCGTTGTGCCGATCCAGGAACACAATATGACACTACTATTAATGAGTGGCATACTTGTCCAAAAGGCGGCCGCATTAATGCTTCTAACCCTTGTTCAGAATATATGTTCTTGGACAACACGGCTTGTAACTTGGCTTCTATTAATTTGCGTAAATTCTTCAATGAGTCAGACAATAGTTTCGATGTAACTGGTTTTGAATATACTACAAGATTATGGCAGACTGTATTAGAAGTATCTATTTTAATGGCGCAGTTCCCTTCAAAAGAAGTAGCACAATTATCTTATGACTACAGAACTACAGGTTTAGGTTTTGCTAACCTTGGTTCAATGTTAATGGTAAGTGGTATTGCTTATGATAGCGAACAAGCGCGTGGTATTGCAGGTGCCATCACAGCTATCATGACTGGTGTGGCTTATAAAACATCTGCAGAGATGGCTTCTTTCTTAGGTGCCTTCGATAGATATGAAGAAAATAAAGAAAACATGTTACGTGTTATGCGTAATCACCGTGCTGCTGCTTATGATGCAGAAGATGCTTATGTAGGTATTGAAATTAAACCACAAGGAATTAAAGCTCAATATACTCCTGATTATTTATTGAAAGCTGCAACCAAGGCTTGGGATGATGCAGTTCAATTAGGAGAAAAATATGGTTATAGAAATGCACAAACTACTGTTATCGCTCCAACTGGAACTATTGGGCTTGTAATGGATTGCGATACCACAGGTGTTGAGCCAGATTTTGCTTTAGTGAAATTTAAAAAATTATCTGGTGGTGGGTACTTTAAAATTATCAACCAATCGGTACCTCAATCATTAAAGAACTTGGGTTATTCTCAATCAGAAAATGATGCCATTGTAAACTTCGCTGTAGGACATGCAAGTTTTGCAGGAGCGCCACATATTAATAATGAATCTTTATTAGCCAAAGGATTTACAGCAGAAGAAATTGTAAAATTAAATGGTGCTGCTAAGTCTGCATTTGAAATTGGATTTATTTTTAACCGCTTTACTTTAGGCGACGCTTGTTTAACAAGATTAGGTTTTAAAGAAGAAGTATTTGCAGACTGGAGTTTTAATTTATTAGAAGCTTTAGGATTTACAGAAGATCAAATTGACGAAGCAAATGATTATGTATGTGGTACCATGACTGTAGAAGGTTCACCAGCATTGAAAGACGAGCATTTGTCAATATTTGATTGTGCGAATAAAAATGGTAAAAAAGGAGTTAGATATATTCATGCACATGGACATATTAGAATGATGGCAGCTTGTCAACCATTCTTATCTGGTGCGATTTCTAAAACAATTAACCTTCCACACGAGGCTACTGTTGAAGAAATTGCCGATTCTTATTTAATGAGTTGGTCATTAGGTTTAAAAGCGAATGCTATATACCGTGATGGTTCTAAATTAAGCCAACCCTTAAGTACAAAATCTGATAAGAAGAAAAAAACAGACGCTACTGCTAACGAAGAAGAAGCTGCGCATGCAGCTGATGCAGGAGGTGCAGCTGGTTCACAATTAGTGGACTTAAGTAAATTGAATGTAGATGAGTTATTAGAAGAAGTTCAAAAAAGAATGGCTGCTTCTACCGACACTAAATTCAAGCGTCAATTGTCTCGTATTGTAGAGCGTAAATCTTTACCAGCGAAGCGTCGTGGCTTTACACAAAAAGCTAGAATTGGCGGTCAAGTATTATTCTTAAGAACAGGTGAATACAACGATAATACCTTAGGAGAAATATTTATTGACTTAGCAAAAGAAGGTTCTACACTGCGTAGTTTAATGAACTGCTTTGCCATTTCTATTTCTGTTGGCTTACAATATGGTGTGCCATTAGAAGAGTTCGTAGAGAAATTTGTATTTACTAAGTTCGAGCCTTCTGGAATGGTCGACCATCCAAATATCAAAACCACTACTTCTATCGTTGACTTTATATTCCGCTCTTTAGCTTATGAATATTTAGGCAGAACCGATTTAGTACATGTATTAGATAAGCCTACAGTAGAGAACTTAGGTGAGGAAGGAGATATTACACTAGTAGGAAAGCCTGAACTAAGTAGCATACGCGTTACAGCACCAGTAGCAGCTCCAGTAGCTAAAGCAAATGTAGCTGTAGCCGTAGAAGCTAATGCTGGTTCAATGGATAACGTAACTGCAGCAGCTAAAAGTATGCAAAGCGATGCGCCTGCTTGTAGCACTTGCGGACATATTACAATAAGAAGTGGTACTTGTTATAAATGTTTAAACTGCGGAACAAGCATGGGCTGT
>SHWX01000096.1 GCA_009693615.1 Chitinophagaceae bacterium
TCAATCATTAAAAATATTTTTTTAGGGCTTTGAAGCGAATCAATAAATAAAGGGTAATTAGAAAAGGCTTGCGTGTCTTTTAATTGAGGCAGGCTTTCTACAAAATTTTCAGCCACCGATTCTTCCACTCCTTTCAGTTCTCTATTATACACAGAAACACTAATACCGTTACGAACAAAATTTTGCGTTAAGGCCTTGCCCATCACAGCTAGGCCCATTAGGCCTATTGCAGCCTTGTTAGTATTTTGATTTAATAATGTTTTCATAATCATTTCAACAATGGCAGAAGGGCTTTGGGTAATCGAAATAGTAAAAGCATTTTCAGGTGGCTCTAGTGTTTCTAATTGTGAAGCTAATAAACTAGTAGGAAAATAATGCCCAATTCTATTAGCTAATCTTTGTTCAATTAAATTTTTACTCCCTTGTAAATAAACAAAATGTATAGAATTACTGTTTTTTTCTAAAATAGCGCGGTGTGCTTTTTTTAAAGCAGAGCAAGCCAAAATACAACTACCCTTAATTAGTGCCTTCTCTATTACACCTTGCAAAGCTAATAGCCATTCCGTTCTGTCCTCATCGCTCAGCGCTATGCCTGCAGCCATTTTATCACGATTCGATGTGCTATGATAATCATCTCCATCAAAAAAAGGAATGCCTCCTGCTTTTGATAGTGCTGAGCCAATAGTAGTTTTACCCACACCAGCCACACCCATTAATACAATCGCGATATTTTTTTGCATGCTTTATTTGTACAATTGATTAAAAAGCATTTTATAAGTACTATGTGTTTGTCCTCTAAATGTAATTTCTGGTCCGTACACAAATAATTTACCACTACCTACTTTTGCTTCAAAGGCTGCAATACCATCTTGTAAATAAGATTGGCCAAAGGCCCATCCACTTCTTAATGTTTTATCTGAAGCGTACCAGGCTAGTGGAACTAATTCTTTTCTTGCAATGGCATCTGGTAATAAATTAAATACGGGGCTAGCACTAAAATATACATCGGCATTTTTATGCATACCCCAGTTGGCTTTATACTCATTGTCTAAAGTTATTTGCATCACACTTCCTGGTATATAATATTTTTCACCAGGTAATGTTTTCTCTTTGCCTGAAACCATCTCCACTAAAGCATTGCGAACAGGGAGGTTTAAGTGATAAACCAGGTTGGCACTAGAGCCAATGGTAATAATGGTTCCACCAGTTTGTAAAAATGTATTTAATGCTGGAATCGATTTTTCTGCAGTAATTTTTCCTAAAGTCGCTTGATAGATTTCAGGAACCTCTTCCGTTTTTGGTTCTCTTTCTTCATATCCATTCCCTGCTTCTAGTTTTAAAGAAGGAATGGCGCCTTCTACAAAAACAATAACATCATATTTATCTTTTAAATTACTTGCATCAATTTCTTTTGCATAAATTAATTGGAAAGGAAATTTATACTTTTCAAATATCCATCTCACCCATCCTGAAGACATAGACCCACCATATCTATCCCATAAAGCAATTCTTTGCGGCATAATTTTATCATTCATATTAGCAGGCTTTGCACTAACACTATTAAATACAACACCCTTCTCGGCACTTATTGTTTCAATGGCTTCTTGAACTTTATTATTACTAGCCTTATTCACAGCTATAAAATATTGATCTTTATTTTTATATACTTCTTGGCCCATGCTCAAGAATGTATTAATGGCATAATAGGCGGCATTTTCTTTAGTAGAAAAACTATAGCCTACGGTTTCTGAACCTAGGTTTATTTTGCCAATTGGTTTTTGAACAAGGCCATAAGCAATAGTTTCAAAAGGGCCATTAAAATCATCTAGGACACGGTCAAACTCAATGCCCATGGTAAATGCAGGGGTCCAACCGGCTGCATCATAAGGTCTTATAGGAGGGCCACCTGGATATTGAAAATCGTTGGGATGATCCTGTGGTTCAAACATATCTATTACATGTGGTCTGAAGGCTTGGTTGGTTTTTACAATATAAGAAACTGCAGGATAGTTTTTACCTGCTACCGAAAAATTAGTAGTCGCTTTTTCCACCTTAATACCACTTTGAATTAAAATATTAATAAAATCAATGGCCGTAGTAGTTTGATTCGCTGTTACGATATAGCCTCTTGCATCTCTATTCGCCGGATTTTTATATACTTTATTAAATATAGCTGTTTGAAAAGAATCAATCCGGCCTGTTAGTTTTTCTGTCTTTAATAATTCTGCTACTGCATCTGCTCTTTTAGGATATAAAGTCCAGCTATCCTTATTTCCTGCTTCAATACTATTTCTGCCCATTCTATATATATTCAAAAGCAGTTCTTCTTTGTATCTACTGGCATAGTTTAATACGGCATAATTTAAAGAGACTGAATAATCAATTGAATTTCTAAAATACCATTTCTGTGGAGTAATAGGAAAGGGGGTGCCGCTATTGGGGATTAATCTTTGAGCCACTAATGGAATATTGGAAGGTGTTGGGTTACCAATAATTTCTGTAAGCAGTCCAATAATATTATGATAATAAGCGGTGGTTCTTAATCCGCCGTTCCACCAAGTAGAATAGACTGAACCTGATTTCATCGTATAACCTGGTTTGCCTTCTGCATTTAAACGACTACTCATGGCTGCACCTAATGCATCTATACCCGTCATTAATAATGGATCATATACATAATTGAATGGGTCGCGATAAGGAGGACCCGCCACCACTGTACCCGGAGGACCTGTTTGATGATGATTGTATAAAATCTGAGGCATCCATTCTATATATTGTTGACGACTCATATTTTTTGATTCCTGCATATTGGTCATATAAAAATCACGATTATTATCATGGCCAATATATTTTTGATATAAGCGAGGTAAACTAGAAGTAGCTCTTTTTAAAGTATCATTATTTCTCATATACCAATTCGAAACTAATTCTTGTCCATCGGGATTAGCGTGTACAAATAAAATAATAGTCGACTTTAAAATACGTTTTGTTTCATCGTCTGTTCTTGTAATTAATTGATACATAGATTCAATCCATTGATTTATCCCTGCTACTTCCGTTGCGTGTAAGCCGCCATCAATCCACACTACAGCCTTTCCTTCATTGGCCATTTGCGTGGCTTCTGCTAAACTTATATTTTCTGCATGGGCTAATTTTTGAGAAATAGTTTTATACTTTTCTATATTGGCTAAGTTGCTAGGATCGGAAACAATGACCATATATTGGTTGCGTCCTTCTTCTGTTTTTCCAATCACTTGTAGTTTTACTTTTTTAGAAACCGCTGCTAATTTTTTTAAGTAGGCTTCTGTTTGTGTAAAAGTGGTTAATTGATAATTGTCGCCAATATTAAACCCAAAATGTGATTTCGGACTAGGTACTGTTTGTGCCATTAGTATAGTCTGAGAGACCAAGGCAATTAATAAAAAAGAAAAGTATTTGCGCATATTATAATTATTTAATTTTTGAATTGTTTATTAAAGAGAGGCATTGGCTTGTCTATCCATTATAAATTGAATCAGCATATCTAATTCGATATTGGCTCTTTTACAAGCATCGTCAATATCGTCTCTGGAAACGTTGGCTGCAAAGGCTTTGTCTTTAATTCTTTTTTTAGCTCCTTTTAATTCCATGCCATTATACCCTTCTGGTCGCATTAAAGAATAAGCGTGCATTAAACCAGAAAGCTCATCAAAAGCATATAACATTTTACCCATTTGCGTAACAGGTTCCACTCCAAAATGAATAGGTCCGTGTGATGCTATGGCTCTAATAATTTCTGCGTCAATTTCTTTTTGCTCTAAGTATTCAATTATTTTTTTACAATGTAGCTCGGGCCACTGATCCCAATCGGCATCATGCAATAGTCCAGCCATTTCCCAGCGCCATTGATCGGCTTCATTTAAATTTTCTTTTTCTTTAGCCCAGCATTTCATTAAATGCGCCACTTGCTTCATATGTAGCTGCAACTTAGCATTCAATACCCATGCATTAAATAATTCATGGGCTGCTGATACTGATAATACATTACCCTTATTTGCTGGATCACCAAATTCCGTTCTACCCAAGTTCAAAGACATACTCTTGTTTTGCTAAAGTTAATAATACTAGCGAATTATTTACTTGTTTTTACAATTTGAATTTTCCCATTCATCAAAACTTTAGCAGTGGGCTGCGTCGTCGATTTTATTTTAAGATTGGTTACTTGGCTAGCAGCCCAAGTCATTTCAATTTCATAGTTACCTCTTGCCTTCAATCCCTTGACAGCCCCCGTTGCCCAAGCCTTGGGAAGGGCTGGTAAAAGCGTGATCATCTCCTCATTCGATTGCACTAGCATTTCAGCCATAGCTGCAGCGCCCCCAAAATTGCCATCTATTTGAAAAGGGGGATGTGCGTCTAATAAATTAGGATACGTGCCGCCTGCATTGTTATAATTTTCTTTGGTTTCATCGGGAGGTACATATTTCAATAATTCACGAACCATTTTATAAGCATGGTCTCCGTCTTTTAATCTTGCCCATAAATTAATTCTCCAACCTTTGGACCAACCGGTGGTTTCATCTCCTTTTACTTCTAAAGTTTTTTTAGCAGCCGCTGCAATCGCTGGTGTTTTGTCAACGCTTACATGGGTGCCTGGATACAATCCATATAAATGAGATTGATGACGATGCTTAGGATCGCTATCTTCCCAATCATAATACCATTCTTGTAAATTACCTGCCTTACCCACTTTATAAGGATGTAAATTATTTAAGGCGGTATTTATTTTACTTGCAAAATCATTATCGTTTTTTAAAATTTTTTGTGCAGCAAGCACATCTAAAAATAATTCTCTAATCATAGCAAGGTCCGCAGTGCCTCCGTAAAGAGTAGAACCTACATAGCCATTCGGCATTTTAAAAGTATTTTCTGGCGAAGTAGAAGGAGAAGTAATGAATTTTCCGCTACTATCTTTTACTAACCATGCTAAACAAAATTCTGCAGCACCGCGCATTAATGGATATCCTTTTTGTGCTAAAAATTGTTGGTCTTGTGTAAATAAATAGTGTTCCCATAAATGTGTCGATGCCCATGTACCGCCCATGGGCCAATTCGCCCAAACAGGATCACCATTTCCAAAATTACCCACCGGATTTGACATAGCCCAAATATCTGAATTATGATGTGCTACCCAACCTGGCATATTATAAAATGTTTTGGCCGTCGTTTTACCAGTAGTGGCTAGGTTACCTATAAATTGTAAAAAAGGTAAATGCATTTCAGATAAATTGGTATTTTCTGCTAACCAATAATTTTCTTCTGCATTAATATTAATAGTATAATTACTAGACCATGGTGGTTGTAGGTAGGGGTTCCACAAGCCCTGTAAATTAGCAGGGACCCCTGTTGTACGAGAACTTGATATTAATAAATAGCGCCCGTACTGAAAATATAAAGTTTCTAAATAAGGATCGGCTTCGCCTTTGGCATATCTTTTTAATCGATCATCGGTGGGTAAATTCACAAGGTCTTTGCCCCCTAACTTTAATTCAACACGATTAAAAAAAGATTGATAATCTTTTAGATGTCGTTTTTTTATTTCTGTCCAACCCATTTGTTTCGCATTCGTTAATTGTGTAGAAGCAATAGCTACATTGTTTAAGCCTTTAGTAGCAGGGTCTTTATCAAAACCATTAAAACTTGTAGCCATTGAAACATAGACAGTGGCTTCTGTAGCATCTGATAATGTTATGCTAGAATCGGTTTTTGTAATTTTTCCAGTACTAGATTGTATTTCAATGTTCGCAGAAAAACGCGTACCTCTTTTGGTATCATATATTATAGCGTTACGCGATTTTTGAACATAATTAGGATCGGCCTTCACAGGTGCTACTCCATTTACTTGAATACTATTACTAGCAGTGACTGTAGTATGTTTTAATAGCGATTCAAAACGAATCGTAAAACCAAGTGCCCCTGCTTTTTT
>SHWX01000097.1 GCA_009693615.1 Chitinophagaceae bacterium
TGCTATTACTTTAACGGGTATGCGTGCACAAGAAATTGCCAATGAAGTTTTGCCAGGACTTGGACACCTACTTTCTATTTTAGTGATACTCGGAGGCTTTGCTTTTAATATTGGCAATATCGCAGGCTGCGGACTAGCCTTAAATATTTTAACAGGAATAAGTTTTGCAAAAGGTGCTATTATAAGTGGCATAGTAGCCATTGTTATATTTTGGATTCAAGAAATTGGAAAAATGTTAGACCAGCTTACTAAAATCTTAGGCATTATAAAAATTGGACTTACTTTAATTATTGTTTACGCAGCCCACCCTCCTATCTTTGAAGCCGTGCACCATAGTTTTATTCCTGAAAAAATTTCTCTATTAGCTATTGTAACTATTGTAGGCGGCACCGTGGGAGGCTATATTACTTTTTCTGGCGCCCACCGACTCATTGATGCAGGTATAAAAGGTAATGAACATATTTCGTTTGTAACCAAAACGGCTAGCCGTGGTATTTTAATTTCTTCGTTCATGCGTTTTATTTTATTTCTAGCAGTAGTAGGCATTGTAAGTAAAGGCATTCATTTGGATAAAAATAATCCAGCTGCTACTGTTTTTGAATCGGCAGGTGGAAGATGGGGCTTATTTATCTTCGGAATTGTATTATGGAGTGCTGCTATCTCTTCTGTCATAGGTGCTTCTTATACTTCCTATAGTTTTATAAAAAATACAAAAATTGCTTTTCTTCAAAACGAACGAAAAGTAATTACAGCTTTTATAGTGATATCCACTTCCCTATTTGTTTTTTTAGGGAAACCTAAAGAATTACTACTGATGGCAGGTTTAGTGAATGGATTTATTTTACCATTTGCATTGTCAATCATGCTTATTGCTAGTAGAAAACTACCTGCCTTAAAACAATTTAAATACCCTCTTTGGATTGAACTCATGGGCTGGATGGTAGTGGCTATTATGGGATCGATGAGTGTCCTAGCCCTAATGGAACAAATAAATAGCTAAACTAGTTTCTTTCAGCGCTGCCTTGATCTAGCATATCCATTTTATTTTCCTTTGGCTTGATACCAAAATTATAACGCAGTGAAAGGCCCACTCTTCTTGAATCTGTTGCTCTATAACCTATAGCATTTTGCGTTCCCTGCTTTAATACAAAATTATTTTTATTGGTAAATAAGAAGTCATTATAGCTGGCAGTAATGGTTAATTTTTTCTTTAAAAATTGTCTGTTAATAGTGGCATTCAATGTTCCAAAATCGGATAGCTCGTAAAATTGTTGTTGTCCTTTAAATCTCCAAAAACCATTTAGTGTCATTGTCGATAAGCCATCTAACTTAAAAGATTGAAAAGTAAAAACAGACCAAGTACCTCTATTAAACATAATGGGCTTGCCTTCATAAAATCCATTATAGTTATTTCTATTATACTGTGTTCCTAGTACTGCAAAAAACTTTTTACCTGGAGGAATGACCCCAATAATTCTAAAATAAGTTTCTCTACTTTTTCCTAAATTATCATAAGTACGGTAACTCACTTGTTTATTCGTGGGTGACTGATACACTACATTGGTAAATATATCGGTGGTCTCATTCACTCCATAAGCAAATAAAGGTTTGTCGTCTACACTAATATTGGCCTCATAGTTACTGGTGAACTGAGGCTTTAAATTAGGATTACCCACTTCATATAAAAAGGGGTCGATGTATTTAGCAAATGGATTTAGATAATCATAAGAAGGTCTGCTGATTGTTTTTCTGTACACTAAAAACCCACGCAGTTCATAGCTCATGATCATTAAAATCTTACGACTCAAATACACATAAGGGAATGCGTCCGTTCTATTGATTGAAAAAGTAGTGTCCTTAGGAATAAACTGATGACCCTGCATAATAGTTTGCTCCAACCTTGAACCCACTTTTAAAACTACTGGGCCCCATGTTTTAGAGCCTTGCAAGTAAGCTGCATTGATTTGCTCTTTATAATTGAACTTGCTGGTACGAAAAGGATCTGGTGATATAAGACCTGCAATATTTTTAGTATAATTTGAGTTATTATTAAAATTTAAAACCGAAGTTTTAACGCCCGATTCAATAGTAATACCTCTTATTTTTTTTCTAATATCGGACTGATAAGTAAAAAAGTTTCTATCATTACCAAAATCTCCTTCTCCGCCTGAACTTGTATTTCTAGCGAGTAATAAATTGGAATAGTTTTGATCGGTACTACTTTTTGAAAAATTAAAGGATACATCATTCACCCACTCGCCCCCTACTGTATCTAATTTTAATTTCACTCTAAAAGATTGATTCATAAAATTATTCGTACCCTTGTTGTTTACATAGGTTTGTAAATTTCCTGTATTTTGATTGATAGAAATTTGACGCAAGAAAGACTGGCTATTAGTCGTATTGTCAAATTTATTTTGACTCATTCTTCCATCATAATTTAATTCCCATTTTTCTTTAAATGTTTTTCCAAATCCATAACCCAAATTTGCTGAATGATTGGGCGATACGGCTCTGGCCTCTTGTTTCAATACAGAATCAATGGAAAGTATTCTATCTGAATTAGTAATCGTAACCCCATTATTATTACTATACTGCGCATTCACATAAGAACTTAATTTGTCATTATTATTATTCAAATTAAAACCTATGAATTGATTACCATATTCACCTTGCGAAAAACCCGTATTCACCGACCCGTTAAGACCAATTTTCACCCCCTTCATTAAAACGATATTCACGAGTCCTCCCCCGCCCGAAGCATCATACTTGGCAGAAGGTGTTCTAATCAATTCAATTTTCTGAATCGCATTAGGCGGTAAACTTTTTAATAGAATGGCAATATCGGCAGCACTCATTCTTAAATCGCGCCCATTTATTTGCACCCCTGCAGGTGAGAGGCCATTTAAATATATATTACCATCTTGGTCAATAAATACACCGGGTACTTTCTCCACCGTTTCAAAAGCATTGGTAGAACTGGCAGCCAAAGGCTCAGGATCCACCACCGACTTATCATCTTCTTGACGAATTAAGGCCTTAGTAGATTTTACCACCACTTCATTTAATTGCGTAGGGTCTTCAGTAAGTTTAATAGCTATAGAAGATTGTTCATTGATGAAATAGTCTTTGCTATACTTCTTATACCCTATGGCCGACACTCTAATGATGTAAGTATTTTTTGCTGCAAGATTTATTTTCGTAATACCAATACTATCGGTAATAGCATTGGAAGTTTTTGTACTATCTATTTTATTTAGAATAGAAATATTCGCAAAGCCCACAGGATTATTTTTAGCATCCACTACTTTAATAAAAAGCGCCTGCTGTTGTCCCATTGAAAATAGGGAGATACATGAAAATAGTAGAATAAAAGAAAGCCTGAATATAGAAGGCATTATGCTAGTGCATTGAAAAAAATTAAAATGTGGAGAATAGCGGGGTCGAACCGCTGACCTCTTGCATGCCATGCAAGCGCTCTACCAACTGAGCTAATTCCCCTATTGAATTAAACGCTAAATTTCTCCTTTACCGTCTAACCAAAGTTTAACTGCTTCAGTGGTAACCGATTTTGGACGCTCTAATGGGAAGCCTAATGCACGATCCCATGTTAAACTTGCCAAAACCCCTAAGGCTCTACTTACTGCAAATAAGACAGTATAAAATTCGTATTCAACAATACCATAATGTACTAATAAGGCACCACTATGTGCATCCACATTCGGCCAAGGATTTTTTACTTTTCCTAAAGATTCTAAAATAGGCGGCACTGTTTCATATATATTCCAAACTGTGTTCACTAGTTTATCGTTTGGTAAATACTTTTTACCAAATTCCATTTGAGCTGTAAAACGTGGGTCTGTTTTTCTGAGTACTGCATGTCCGTATCCTGGAACTACCTTACCCTCATTTAATGTTTTTTTAACATACTCTATAATCTGCTCTTTAGAAGGACTGTCAGATCCAATGACTTCTTGCATTTCATAAATCCATTTGATGACTTCCTGATTGGCTAACCCGTGTAAGGGACCCGCTAAACCATTCATACCTGCAGCATAACTTAAATATGGGTCACTTAAAGCAGAACCTACTATATGTGTTGTGTGCGCAGAAACATTACCGCCTTCATGGTCTGCATGAATGGTCATATATAAACGCATCATCTCTTTAGTAGTCTCGTCCTCATAGCCCATCATATAGGCCAAATTACCTGCCCAGTCTAATAAACCGTTCGGGTGAATATGTTCGTTATTCTTATATTTTCTTCTGTAGATATAGGCTGCTATTCTTGGTAAACGCGCAATTAAGTCCATTGAATCATCATACGTGTATTGCCAGTAATCTTTTTTATTCATCCCTTTAGCATATTCCTGAAAAAATTTACTTTGTGTCTGCAATGCCATTACTGCTGCAACATACATAGTCATTGGATGCGCACTCAACGGAAATGCATCTATTACATCAAACACATGTGAAGGTACATGACTTCTACGTTGCCAATTACTCGTAACTTTTTTAACATCTCTCTCTGCCGGTAATTCTCCAATCATCATCAAATAGAATAATCCTTCAGGTAATGGCTCTTGACCCCCAACTACTTTTGGTAATTTAACTTGTAATTCTGGAATAGAATACCCCCTAAAACGAATTCCTTCTTGTGCATCTAATAAACTAGTTTCTGTAACCAAACCAGTAATACCGCGCATTCCCTGATACACTTGAGAAAGTGTTACTTCGCCTATTTTTTTTTCGCCGTGTACCTTTAATATTTCTTTAATTTCTGCAATGGATGCGGTAGCTTTTACTAAAAACTTTTCTTTTAATTCTTCCATATCATTAAAATTATAAATGAAACCAATTTATTTTGCGGCAAAGTTAACTCAAAAAAAGGTTTACTTAGCTGCTTTTTTGTATAAATAATATACCACCCATACAAAAATAATATTAGGTATCCAGGCAGCCAATAAGGGGGGTAAATTGCCCTTGGTGGAGAAGATGGTAGAGAACCTATCGGTAATGATGAAAACGGCTGCAATAATGAAGCCAAGGGCTAGGTGGGAGCCAGATCCGCCCCTCACTTTATGTCCCGCAATAATGGCTCCAATAAGGGTTAGTAATAATACTGTAATGGGGGTGGCGTCCCTTCTATATCTTTCAATTCTTAACTCATTCAATACTTCGGACCCTCTAATTTCTTCTAATTTGATTTGTTTGATTAATTGAGGAGTGGTTAATTTATCCTTCGTGTATTTGTCTTTTTCTAAATCAATAGGAAGAAAACCAAATTGTTGATTCGTGAATGAAATATAATTTAGCTGCTCTCTGTTATTAAAAACTCTTCTTACAATCACTTCAGTTAATAACCATTGCTTGGCGGCAGTGTCCCATAAAATTGTTTCCGCTCTTAAATTATAAATCACCTTATCCCCCTGTACTTTATAAATGAAAAAATTATTTCCTCTTTTAGTTGCTGTATCGTATCCATAAATACCCGCGTAGGTAAAAGAATCTACTTTAAAATAAATATCAGTGGAACCTTGTATTAGTGCGTTGTAACTTGAATGGGAATCGACATAAGCTGTTTCGAAACTTCCTCTAATAATATTGGCCTTCGGTATAAAATACAAATTCGATATCCATAAAAATAAACCTAAGAAAACGCCTCCAATCCAATAAGGTCTTAACCATCTATTATAAGAAGTGCCGCTGGCAATTATGGCAACGATTTCAGTTTGCCCTGCCATTTTAGAAGTAAAAAAGATGACGGCTATAAAAACAAATAAAGGAAATAATAATGCAATGATGTGTGGAATGAAACCAATATAATAACGGGTAAAAATTTCTGATGCAGAAAAACCAGAGCGCACAAAATCGTCTGTCTTTTCACTTCCATCAATTACTACTGCAATGACAGCAAATAAAAAGATGGAAAAGAAAAATACTTTTAAAAACTTATT
>SHWX01000098.1 GCA_009693615.1 Chitinophagaceae bacterium
TTTTGTTTTCATATATCGAGTTTTTTTAAGCGTATTCAATATATGCAAAAAATTGGAGAAAATTGCCTTTTAGCGAAAGTAAAATGATAAACAAAGGGATTAAAATAGAAGCAAAATTAAGCCTCTAATGCTTGTAAAATATCGGCTAGGATATCTTCCTTGTGTTCAAGGCCCACCGATATTCTTATAAGACCATCGCTAATGCTTACAGCGTCTCTTTCTGCTGGAGAAAGTTTTGAATGCGTTGTACTAGCGGGGTGGGATGCTATACTTCTTGTGTCGCCTAAATTAGCAGTAAGCGATAACATTTTTAAATGATTTAAAAATTTACGGCCTGCTTCAAGTCCTCCTTTGATTTCAAAACAAACAATACCTCCGCCATTTTTCATTTGCTTTTTAGCAATAGCATAATGAGGGTGCGATATTAAGAAAGGATATTTTACAAAATTAATTTTTGAATGGCCTTCTAATTTTTCAGCAACAAATAAGGCATTACTGCAATGTCTTTCCATTCTTACTTCCAAAGTTTCTAAACTTTTACTGAGTACCCATGCATTGAAAGGAGATAAAGAAGGTCCTGTAGCACGGCAGAATAAATACATTTCATGAATTAAGTCCTTGCGACCTACAATGGCGCCACCTAAAACACGTCCCTGTCCATCAATCCATTTAGTGGCTGAGTGAATAACTAAGTCGGCCCCTAAGTCAATAGGAGTTTGGCCTATAGGCGTTGCAAAACAGTTATCTACATTTAAAATAATATTATGTTTTTTAGCAATGGCGCTTACCATGGCAATATCAATCACTTCTAATCCAGGATTAGTAGGGGTTTCCAAATAAATCATTTTGGTTTGCGGTGTAATGGCTGCTTCCCACTGAGCGGCATTTGCATTGGCACTCACATAACCATATTCAATACCATACTTAGGTAAGTACTTAGAAACAACTGTACGCGTACTTCCAAAAACTGAATCACATGATAAAAGATGATCTCCTTTTTTTAATAAGGCCATAAAAGAACCAAATACTGCACTCATTCCAGTGGCAGTAGCAAAACCTGCTTCTGCATTTTCTAAAATACATAAACGATCTACAAATTCTTGCACATTCGGGTTAGAGAAACGACTATAAATATTTACATCCGTTTCATCTGCAAATGCAGCACGCATATCTTCCGCATTATCAAAACAAAAACTACTTGTCAGATATATAGGACTTGCATGTTCCCCTTCTGCCGTTCTAGGAATTTGTGTTCTTATTAATTTTGATTGCGTATGCTTCATACAAATAGTTTAATGTGCTAATTCTTTTTTAATTTATTTTATTCTATTTTATTTTATCCTATCTCCACTTCCCAACTAATAACCGCACCTGCTGCTCTTAGGGTAGCTGCTACAGAACAATATTTATCTATAGACAAAGCGCAAGCTTTTTCTGCTTTCTCTTTGGTCATGGTTCCTTTGAATTTGAATATAATATGAACGCTGGTCCATAAAGCAGGTTCTTTTCCTAATTCACGTTCTCCATCAATCATCATTTCAAAAAATTCTATGTTTTCTTTTTGTTTGTTTAATATCATCACAATGTCCACGCCGCTACAAGCGCCCAATGCACTCAATAAAGTTTGCATAGGTCTTAGTCCTGTGCCATGGCCTCCTTGGTCAACGGGAATATCCAACCGCATGTGATTATGGGCTTCATCCACTGCATTAAAAGCAAATCCATCGTTCATTCTTGTTACAACCATCCTTTCCATAAAATAATAATTGTTAGTTAATTGAAATATAAATTCCAATGATTATGCAAATGTAATTCAAATAGATAGTTACTTTGCACTAGAATTAGAAAAAATGGAGCCAAAGATCTATAAATATCAAAGTCCTTTTACCCTAGAATGTGGGGTGAGCCTTCCTATGCTAACTGTTGCCTATCATACCTATGGGACTTATAGCCCTGGTAAGAAAGTGGCCTGGGTATGTCATGCGCTTACCGCTAATTCCGATGCGGCCGATTGGTGGAAGGGATTAGTGGGCGAGGGGGCAATTATTAATCCAACCGATTATTATATTGTTTGTGCAAATATTATTGGTTCATGTTATGGTTCTACAGGGCCTTTAAGTGCAGAAACTATTGGTACTGATATTAGTTTTGATAATTTTCCAACGGTTACTATTCGCGATATGGTGAAGGCGCATATTTTATTAAGAACGCATTTAGGTATCGATTCCATTGATTTATTATTAGGTGGAAGTATGGGTGGCTATCAAGCATTAGAATGGGCCATATCTGAACCCACTGTTATAAAAAAAATGTTCCTTATTGCAACCTCATCTTCAGAAAGTGCATGGGGTGTGGCAGTGCATACTGCACAACGTTTGGCTATTGAGGCCGATTGCACATGGAAAGAACCTACCCCGAATGCTGGCGCTAATGGATTGAAAGCAGCAAGAGCTATTGGTATGTTAACTTATCGTAATTATGGAATTTTTCAGGAGAAACAAACCGATGAGGATCCTGAGAAAATAGATAATTTTAAAGCATCTTCTTATATTAATTACCAAGGCGATAAACTAGTAAGCAGGTTCAACGCCTACAGTTATTGGTTATTGACCAAGTCAATGGATAGTCATCATTTAGCCCGTAAAAGAGGCGGTGATTTAATTAAAACATTAGGCACTATAAAAACACCCAGTTTTATAATGGGTGTTAATAGCGATATTTTATGTCCTTTAGATGAACAGCGTTTTATGGAACAGCATATGCCTAATGCTACCTTAGTAGCCATTGATTCTGTGTATGGCCATGATGGGTTTATTATTGAGTCTGTTCAAATTACCGCTCATTTAAAAGCATGGTTAAACAAAGTAGGCTAGTCTATTTTATAATCAACTGAGCCAGTAGAAATAATATGGCTATTCCCATTACTACATAAATTGACTTTCTATTTTTCCCTATTTTCAATACTATAATAGTCATCCCAATAAATGCCAATATTGTCAATATAATACCAGTTTTTACATTATACCAGGGCATTTTTTTATAGAAAAAACTCTGTGAAAAAATAGAGAATAGTATGAGTAAAAGGATAGCTGCTTTGTTTTTTGTAGTCATTTTATTATTGTTTAAAATCTTCATAATCTAATTTACATAAAATATTTTGACTAACTTTATAAAAAGAAAGTAATGAAATTTTTAAGACAAATTGGGGAGTACTTATTTATAGTAAAGCGTGATCCGAATCAAGAAAGAACAGGTATGATGAAGGCCATGCATGGCATGAACCGCCTTTCATTATTAATGTTTATTGTAGCATTGTTTGTGATGCTATTTAAATTTCTAATTATTCCTTATTTTAAAAAATAAGCAAAGCTTTCTAACTGGCTAATTAAAGCTGGCTAACCAGCTAATTAGACTATCCTATTTTTTTTGAATGGTCTCCATTATAATTTCAGCAGCGAGATCTGTGGCCTTTTCGCCGGTCATGAGTATTTCTTTTAAAGCAGTATAATTTGCGCTAATTTGATTTTGTGTTTTACTATCCTCTAATAACTTTGTTAATTCCAATACTAAATTATCTGTATTCAATTCGTCTTGAATTAATTCTTTCACCACTTCTTTTTGCATTATTAAATTCACTAGCGCGATAAATTTAATTTTCACAAAATATTTAGCTAGTGCATAAGTAATAGGGCTTCCTTTATAACATACCACTTGAGGTACATTTAATAAAGCTGTTTCTAAGGTAGCCGTGCCGCTAGTGACTAAGGCAGCCTTGCTATGTTGTAATAATGCATAAGTACTTGCTTTTACAAGATGTACATTTAGTTGAGGGCTAATTAAACTATTAAACCATTCGTCATTTAAACCGGGTGCTTGAGCCACCACAAATTGATAAGAAGGAAAATGAATGGCCACGCTTAACATAATGGGCAATTTCTTTTCTATTTCTTGCTTTCTGCTACCTGGTAAAAGTGCTATAATATTTTGACTTTGTAAGTTAGGAAGAGGATGTGCTAAATTATTTTGAGCTGCAATCACTTCCATTAAGGGATGACCCACATAATCTACTTCCCAATCCCATCTATCTTTAAAATATTTTTTCTCAAAAGGTAGAATACATAATAAACGATCAATGCTTGCTCGCATGGCAGGCACTCTATTTTCTTTCCAAGCCCAAACTTGTGGGGCAATAAAGTAAACCACTTTTATTTTTTCTTGCTTGGCCCATTTTGCAATTCTTAAATTAAAGCCAGGGTAATCAATACAGATAAGTACATCGGGTGCAAAGGTTTTAATATCTTTTTTACAAAAACGAATATTATTTAAAATAGTAGAAAGATTTGAAACCACTTCTGCAAAACCCATATAGGCTAGTTCTCTATAATGTTTGACTAAGTCGCCACCAGCTGCTTGCATGAGTTCACCGCCCCAGCACTTAATTTGGGCATCCTGGTCCATTGACTTAATTGATTTAATTAAGTTGGCACCGTGTAAATCTCCGCTGGCTTCTCCAGCAATGATATAATATTTCATTTATAAAAACCATTTACACGCAATGGCAATGATTGCGTAAATACAAGTCGTAAAAAATATTCCTTTAGCCGTTTTATCTTTTTGCTTTTGAAAAAAATAAGTAAGCACTGCGCCATTAATGAGTAGTGATATACTTATCATAGCAGATAGCACCGACTTTTGTTGATTCAATAGTTCTAAGAATTCTTGAAAACTAAATAAGCTAAACCTCCACTGGTAGAATCCGAAAAATCCTAAAAAAGGCATGAACAACCCAATAACAACTCCTATAATATAATTATCTTTTCGCATCATTTTAAAACCTATTCAATTGAAATTACCATTTCCACTTTTTAGAAAGCTTTTCTTTAATGATATGATTAGTTAAATCAAATTGAACGGGTACCACACTCACATAATTATTTTTTAAAGCCCAAACATCGGTGTCTTTTGATTTATCAAAATTGACAAACTCACCTGTTAGCCAATAGTATTTTTTTCCATGTGGGTCGGTTCTTTCAATAAACTTCTCATCATATTTAGCATAAGACTGTTTGCAAATCTTAATTCCTTTTATTAAACTGGTGACCACTTTGGGAATATTTACATTTAAACATAAATGCTTATCCAAGTTTTTATCGGCTAGTAATTGCTTTACGATAATGCGCGCATAATGTTTTGCTGCGGTAAAATCGGCATCAATACTTAAGTCCAAAAGACTAAAGCCAATGCTTGGAATACTTTCAATAGAGGCTTCCAAAGCTGCCGACATGGTGCCAGAGTAAATTACATTAATAGAGTGGTTGGCGCCATGATTAATACCACTTAAGCAAATAGTGGGTTTATGATGTAATACTTTATCTACTGCTAATTTTACGCAATCCACTGGCGTACCACTGCATGTATAGGCTTCTACGCCCTCTACTATATGTGCTTTTTGTAATCTTAAGTGTTGGCCCAATGTGATAGCATGACCCATACCGCTCTGAGGTTTATCTGGGGCTACTACTATAATTTTACCAAGGTCCTTGACCGCTTCTACCAGTGCCTTAATGCCTGGGGCGCTAATACTATCATCGTTCGTAATTAATATAACGGGTCTCTCTATTTTAGTCTTTGCCATACTGCAAGTTACCAACAACGAGTCTTGCAACAAAATAAGAAACCGCTTGAAGAAAAAAGGGGGGGGCTGCTTTTTGGCCAAGGCATTTATTTTAAAAATTTCTAAAAATAAATATAAAATAATTTGGTAATACTAAATATATTAGTAAATTGCACTAAAATAATTAGTTATGTCATACGCAGGAAAGAATTTAAAATACATCAGAAAGCAGCGCGAATGGACACAAGAAGAAATGGCCAATCAGCTTCAAATTAAGCGTTCTTTAGTAGGCGCCTATGAAGAAGAGCGC
>SHWX01000099.1 GCA_009693615.1 Chitinophagaceae bacterium
TGTAATAAAATTGCCTGCTCTTCGCCTTACGAGCATTATGCTAAGTTAAAATCATTAGCTAGAGAATTCAATGCTGCTTTCTTATTTGAAACCAATGTGGGAGCGAGTTTGCCTATTATTGGAACCTTAAACGATTTAATAAGAAGTGGAGACAATATCAATAGAATTGAAGCTGTTTTATCGGGTACTTTAAATTATGTATTTAATAATTACGATGGTACAGTGCCTTTTTCAAAAGTAGTTCGACAAGCGCAGACAGAAGGTTATACTGAACCCGATCCAAGATTAGATTTAGGAGGCACCGATGTAATGCGTAAAATAATGATACTAGCCAGAGAAGCAGGACATAAAATTGAAATGACCGATATAGCTAATGAAAGTTTCTTGCCAGCTAGTTGTTTCAACGGTTCGGTAGAAGATTTTTATACAGAGATGGAAAAACAAGAAGCTCATTTTAAAAAAATATATGAATCAGCTGCTGCTAAAAATTGCAAATTAAAATTTGTAGCAAGTTTCAATATTTCAGAAGATGGAAAAGGAACAGCCAAGGTAGGTCTTCAACATATTGAACCAAGTTCAGACTTTTATCATTTATATGGCAAGGATAATTTAGTCTTGTTTTATTCTACGCGTTATCCAGAACTACCTTTAGTGGTGAAGGGAGCTGGTGCCGGAGCCGATGTAACAGCATCGGGTGTATTTGCCGATATCATAAGAGCTGCAAGAATTTAATAAATTATATATACTAAAAGGCACTATAATTTAAAATAGATAATTAAAGATGTTATTTTTTTATTAAAGTACTTTTATATAAAATAGATATACAAGATGTTTTCTGAAAATCAATGGATAAAAATAAAAGCCCCTGCAACTGTAGCGAATATGGTTTGCGGTTTTGATATCTTGGGCTTTGCTGTGAATAGTCCATATGACGAAATGGAAATGAGGTGGATGCCTCGTGCTGAAAATGAAGCAAGTATTACTATTATTAATATTGACAATTATAATTTACCTACCGACCCTGAAAAAAATGTGGCAGGTGCGGCCTTAATTGCTTTTTTAGAAGAGTATGAAGAAAAGCAAAATAACAGCAGTGCCCCTAAAATAAAATTCGAAGTAAAAATTAATAAGCTTATCAAACCCGGTAGTGGTGTGGGTTCTAGCGCTGCTAGTTCTGCGGGTGCCGTGGTGGGGGCTAATTATTTAGTAGGTAATATTTTCTCCAAAGATGATTTAGTGCGTTTCGCCATGAATGGTGAAAAACTAGCATCGGGTGTAAAGCATGCCGATAATATTGCGCCTTGTATTTTTGGAGGAGTTACCTTGGTGAGATCTATTTTTCCTTTAGAAATTATAGCACTACCTTCTCCCACCTTGCATGTAACTATTGTGCATCCACAAATTGAAGTAAGAACTTCGGATGCAAGAAGTATATTAAGACAACAAGTACTATTAAAAGACGCCATTAAACAATGGGGTAATATAGCAGGACTAGTTGCAGGCTTAATGAAATCTGATTATGATTTAATTGGTAGGTCTTTAGAAGATGTAATTATAGAGCCCGTGCGTTCTATATTAATACCAGGCTTTGATGCTTTAAAACTAGCCTGTAAACAAGCAGGTGCTTTAGGCGGTGGCATTTCAGGATCAGGTCCTTCTATATTTATGTTAAGTAAAACCAAAGAAATAGCCATATCGGTTGAAAAAGAAATGAAGCAATTATATGATGGCATTGGACTTCCGCATCATACTTATGTAACCAGTATTAATCAAACAGGTGTTGAGATAACGGCTTAGTTTGAAAAGATAAAATTTCATATGCATTATTATAGCTTAGTAAAAAATTCCCCGAATGTAGATTTTAGAACGGCTGCCATTACAGGGCAGGCGCCTGATAGGGGTTTGTACTTTCCTAACACTATTCTTAAATTTACTGCAGCACAAATTGAAAGTTTTAAAACATTAGATAAAGCCAGTCTAGCATTTGAGGTTATGAAACCTTATGTGGGCGGTACTATTGACGATGCTTCATTAAAAGAAATTTGTGCCGAGACTATTAATTTCGATTTTCCTTTAGTACCTATTACAGAAAATATTTTATCCCTTGAATTGTTTCACGGTCCTACTTTAGCATTTAAAGATGTAGGTGCAAGATTTATGAGTAGGTGTTTGGGTTATTTTTCAAAAGAAAAAAAAGAGAATGAAAGAAATTCGAATCTAACAAAATCTTCAGACGATAACGCAACTAATAAACCTACCACTGTGTTAGTAGCTACTAGTGGAGATACTGGTGGTGCAGTAGCCAATGGTTTTTTAGGAGTAGATGGTGTGAATGTAATTATATTATATCCTAAAGGGAAAGTAAGCCCTATACAAGAATTACAATTAACTACTTGCGGACAAAATATTACAGCTTTAGAAGTAGAAGGAAGTTTTGACGATTGTCAAGCCATTGTGAAAGAAGCCTTTATAGATGCCGATTTAAATGAGCAGTATAATTTAACCTCGGCTAATTCAATAAATGTAGCGCGCTGGTTACCACAACAATTATATTATTTCTTCGCATGGCAGAACTGGGTAGCGAAATACCAAGATGCTCAAGGGAATTACCCCGCTATGAATATTGTAGTTCCTAGTGGCAACTTTGGTAATATTTGCGCAGGTATGATGGCTAAAGCAAGTGGCTTACCCTTGGGCCATTTTATAGCAGCATGTAATGCCAATGATGTAGTTACAAGGTATTTAACTACTGAAAAATATGAAATACATAAAGCAGTTGCTACAGTATCTAATGCTATGGATGTGGGTAACCCAAGTAATTTTGTTCGCATACTTGAAATACTAGAAAATAATTTCCCAGCCTTAACAAAGTCATTATCAAGCTATAGTATTAATGATACTACAACCAAGGACACTATTGCTAGAGTATACAAAACCAATAATTATACATTAGACCCGCATGGGGCAGTAGCTTTTGCAGCAGCTGAAATTTACTTAGCTAATTTAGAGAAGAATAATACAAGTTCAAATGCGCAATACAATAACAGCGCTATAATTTTAGAAACTGCGCACCCAGTAAAGTTCCCAGAAGTAGTGGAAGAAGCTATTGGTCAAATAATTGCAATCCCTGAGTCCGTAAAATTTTTACTTGATAAGAAAAAGGTTTCTATTCCTTTAGCTGCAAATTACACAGCCTTTAAAAATTGGATGATCAACTTAATATAAGTTTATACTTTTTCTTTCTTCCTCATACATATAAATAGTATATTTATTCTTCAAAATGGTAATTATGAAAAGGATATTATTCTTAGCGGTAATGCTAGTTAATGGAGTAATTTTTAGTGGAAGCTTAATGGCTCAAAAACCAATAGTGAATTCTGTAACACCCAATCGACAAGCTACTTATTGCAACCCCATAAATCTCGATTATGGCTATTGTCCTATTCCCAATTTTGTTCAAAATGGGAAGCACCGTGCCACAGCGGATCCTATTGTTGCAGTCTATGATAATAAATATTTTTTATTTAGTACCAACCAATGGGGTTATTGGTGGAGTACCGATATGAAAGATTGGGAATTTATTTCTAGAAAATTTTTAAGACCTTGGAACGATGTCTATGATGAATTATGCGCACCAGCAAGTTTAGTACTAGGCGATAGTTTATTAGTGATAGGTTCTACTTATACAAAACAATTTACATTATGGTATAGCACCAACCCCACTAAGGACGATTGGCATATTGCTGTAGATAGTTTTCAAGTAGGCGCTTGGGATCCAGGATTATTTATAGACGATGACAACCGATTATATATTTATCATGGCTCAAGTAATTTTTATCCAATCTATGGACAAGAGTTAGATCGTAAAACATTTGCACCTATTGGAGAAAAACAATCACTCATTCATTTAGTAGATAGCATACATGGTTGGGAGCGTTTTGGAGAACATCAGGACAACACCTTTTTAAAACCCTTTATGGAAGGGGCTTGGATGAATAAGCAAAATGGAAAATATTATTTACAGTATGGTGCGCCAGGTACTGAATTTAGTGGCTATGGTGATGGCGTGTATGTAAGTGATAAACCACTGGGGCCTTTTGTGTATCAAAAGCATAATCCGTTTTCTTATAAGCCAGGGGGCTTTGCAAGAGGAGCGGGGCATGGAGCAACTTATCAAGATGTTTATAAACAGTGGTGGCATATTTCAACCATTGCTATTGGTGTTAAAAATAATTTTGAAAGACGCAACGGTATTTGGCCAGCACAAATAGATGCAGATGGTATATTATATAGTAATACTTCTTATGGAGATTATCCGCATTATATTCCCAATGCAGAAGCGAATCACGATGTATCACAGTTTACAGGATGGATGCTACTTAATTATAATAAACCCGTTCAAGTATCTTCTACCTTAAGTGCATTCACTGCGAACAATGCAGTAGATGAAAATTTAAAAACCTATTGGTCGGCTACTACGGGGAATACAGGTGAATGGATACAAACCGATTTAGGTACTAAAAATAATATTGAAGCCATTCAAATTAATTATGCCGATGAGGGTGTTGAGTTAATGGGCAAGTCATTAACCACTTATCATCAGTATCAAATTTTTGCATCGGATGATGCCAAGACTTGGAAATTAATTATTGATAAATCTAAAAACAAAACCGATGTACCGCATGATTATGTAGTACTTCCCAAAACTATCCAAGCGCGTTATATTAAAATGGTAAATATTCATATGCCAACGGGTAAGTTTGCAATTAGTGGGCTGCGTGTATTTGGAAAAGGTACTGGGGTAGATCCAGGTTCGGTACAAAATTTTGTAGCACTAAGAGGCGATAGCGAAAGAAGAAATGCCTGGTTAAAATGGGCTGTAAACCCTAATGCTACTGGGTATCATATCTATTTTGGGAACGATCCAAATAAATTATACAATAGTGTAATGGTCTATGGCGTAAGTGAATACTATTGCACGGCTTTGGAAAAAAATGATGCCTATTATTTTCAAATTGAAGCCTTTAATGAAAATGGAATTGGGACAAAATCGCCGGTAATGAAAGCAGATTAATAAAAAAGCCCTTCGAAATATCGAGGGGCTTTTTTATAAAATCTAATCTAAGCCTTTTGATATAGAGGCTTATAAGAAATTATATAATTATTTCTTAATTACTAATTTATCAGTTGTTCTTCTTACTTTTTTAGCATTCACTAAATAATCGTTAGCAGCATCACGGAAACCTAAGGTTAAAGCTACAGTGCTATGTAAGCCCAATGCTTTTAATCCTAATATTTCATCTACTGTATCTGGAGCAAAACCTTCCATGGGTGTAGCATCTACTTCTTCAGCAGCAGCAGCTACTAAACTAAAACCTAAAGCAAGATAAGCTTGCTTATCTGCCCATACTCTTGCTTGCTCAGGCGTCATGTTTTTAAATGAACCATTAATGACACCAGAAAATTGAGCAAGTGAATCTAAGCTTACGCCTCTTTGGTCAGCAATATCTTGCATGTATTCAGCAATATCTTTTTCAGATACAGCATTCCAAGCTGCAAAAACAATAACAACCGACCCGTCCACTACTTGTGATTGATTATAAAATGCAGGGTGTAATTTTTTTCTTGTCTCTTCATCTTCTACTACAATAATTGAATAAGGCGTTAAACCAAAACCACTAGGTGCTAAGCGTATTGCTTCAATAATAGTTTCTAATTTTTCAGCAGGAATTTTAGTTCCGTTCATTTTTTTAACAGCATAGCGCCATTGTAATGCATCTAATAATTTCATCGTATTTATATATTTCGTTGTTTAAACATCAAAATTAGGTATTTCTGACCTAATTCCAAATTAATTCTTTGTGAATCAATCTATTATATAACAGCAATTCTGCTAAAAGGTTCAAAATCATTGGGTTA
>SHWX01000100.1 GCA_009693615.1 Chitinophagaceae bacterium
TACAAGTCGTTATATTACTACGAAGAACAAGAAGAATACTCCAGATCGTTTGGAGTTCAAAAAGTATAATTCAATTTTGAAAAAAGTAACGTTACATAAAGAAATTAAATAGTCATGGCAAAATCAGCATCTAAAAACGCGAAAGTAAAAGATCTTAAGGCTTCAGCTGAAGCAAAGAACTGGACTAAAGTAATTAAAGCTATTCGTAGCCCTAAAACAGGTGCGTATACTTTTAAAGAGAACATCGTTCACAAGGATTTAGTAAAGGAATTCTTAGCAGCGAAATAGTAATTTTCACTACGCATAAAAACATTTAAAGTTCAGACCTAGTCTGGACTTTTTTAATTTATTCTACCCTATAGCATCTTAATTTTTATTGATTAAATTTACAGTATGAGCTTTTTAGGTAAATTATTTGGCAAAAAAGAAAAGGAAACCCTTGACCAAGGTTTAGAGAAAACCAAGAAAGGTTTTTTAGAGAGAATATCCAAGGCCATCATTGGAAAGACTTCGGTTGACGATGAAGTATTGGATCAATTAGAAGAAGCCTTAATTGGAGCAGATGTAGG
The DNA here is from genome assembly GCA_009693615.1 of Chitinophagaceae bacterium. Lineage (GTDB taxonomy): Bacteria > Bacteroidota > Bacteroidia > Chitinophagales > Chitinophagaceae > Sediminibacterium. The sequence continues at coordinate 570 of SHWX01000100.1, forward strand.
CGTAGATACCACTTTAGCCTTAATTGAAAAATTACAAGAACGTGTTAAAAAAGATAAATATTTATCTACCTCAGAATTGAATGGTTTATTGCATGAAGAAATAGTTTCCTTATTAGTAGACGCGCCTTCCTCTCAAATGGGTTTTATTCCTCCTTCAGATAAAAAACCCTATGTAATTTTAGTAGTAGGCGTGAATGGAGTGGGTAAAACAACCACCATTGGTAAATTAGCACATCATTATAAAGAAGCCGGTAATACAGTGGTATTAGGTGCTGCAGATACTTTTAGAGCAGCTGCTGCCGACCAATTAACTATTTGGAGTGAAAGAGTAGGTGTGGCCATTGTAAAGCAAAATCACGGGGCGGACCCAAGTGCGGTGGCCTTTGATACCATTCAGTCGGCCATGGCTAAAAATACCGATGTAGTATTAATAGACACAGCTGGCCGTTTGCATAACAAAGCCCATTTAATGGACGAGTTAAATAAAATTAAACGTGTCATTGAAAAACAATTACCAGGTGCACCGCATGAAGTATTATTAGTATTGGATGGTTCTACTGGACAAAATGCCTTAGAACAAGCCAAACAATTTATGGCGGTCACTAATGTGAATGCATTAGCCATTACAAAATTAGATGGCACAGCCAAAGGAGGTGTGGTTTTATCTATTGCGCATCAATGCAAAATTCCTGTAAAATATATTGGTGTAGGAGAACAAATAAAAGACTTGCTTTTATTTGATAAAGATGAATTTGTAGATTCCTTATTTAAATAATCTATAAATCAGCTAATACCCAAGCTAATACCCAAGCATTACTTGATTACATAACGAATTCCAATACCACCTTGATTTTTGAAATAGGCTTGTATGATGCTAAAAGAGGGTTGCCAATCAATACTTATATTTAAAGGGGAATTTTTCACTTTATAATCAAGCCCGATGATTCCATCAAATCCAACTGAAATATTGGATTTGTCTGTGCTAGTGTTTTTCTTTACCCATTCTTCACTCCAAATACCTAAATGACCACCATAACCAATATACCAGGACAATTGATTGTCATCTTTAATGGGGGTATATTTTTCATTGATAACAGATATCCAAAATCCATCTAGGGTTATGTAACCAGAGGCTTCAATGGCTTTATTGGGGGTATAAAAAGTTTTATAGGTTAGCGCACCTGGGTACATTTTAACACCAAAAGACTTAGAATAACCATCTTCGTATAAATGAATACTTCTATTGACATTGGTATCTAGTGTAAAACGCTGAGCAAAAATGAATTGGTAAACAAATAAACTTAAGAAGGTAAATACTAAATGCTTTTTTGTCATGTTGTTAGTTTTGGGGGTACACAAATTTAAGGGGAAATATTAAAAATATACTGTTTAATAATTGCTAAAATTTATATAAACAAGCCTTATCAGCCCTAGGGATTCTTGTGAATTATGTTTAGGTTTGTAGTATGCATAGTTTTAAAGAATTATCAGAAAAATTTAACAAGGCTTTTGAGGCCGAACACTTCCCAAAATCGCCTGCCACCTTATATGAACCAGGCAATTACTTTTTAAGTATTGGTGGCAAAAGAATTAGGCCTGTAATGTGTTTACTAGGCAATGAATTATTTAGCGATATTCATCCCGATGCTTATCAGCTTGCCAATGCAGTTGAATTATTCCACAATTTTACTTTAGTACATGACGATATGATGGATGAAGCTTCATTAAGAAGAGGCAAAACAACCGTGCACGTTAAGTATGATTCAAGTACTGCTTTATTAGTAGGTGATGTAATGTTAATTCGCGCTTACGAGTATATTCAAACAATACAGGCACAATATTTACCGAAAATTTTACATTTATTTAATAAGACGGCCAAAGAAGTTTGTGAAGGACAGCAATTAGATATGGACTTTTCGAAAATGGAAAAGGTAAGTATGGATGAATACATACATATGATTACACTTAAAACTTCGGTACTATTAGCAGCTAGTTTAGAAATGGGGGCCATCTTAGGAGGGGCCAGTGTGAACAATTGCCAACATTTATATGAGTTTGGAAAGAAAATAGGTATTGCCTTTCAAGTACAAGACGATTATTTAGATGCTTTTGGTGACGCTGCCATTTTTGGTAAGGAACCAGGAGGCGATATTAAGCAGAATAAAAAAACATTTTTATTAATACACGCTTTAGAAGTAGCGAATGCTGCGCAGAAAAAAGAATTAAATGAATTATTAAGTTCCAATACGCCCGATAAAGTAGAAAAAGTAGTAGCCATTTTTAAATCTTGCGGGGTGGACGCATGGGCAGAAGCTTCTAAAGCAAAGTATATGCAAGAAGCCTTTGAACATTTAGAATCTATTGCTGTGGTATCTGACCGAAAAAAACCATTGATAGAGTTGGCAAATTATCTAATGAATAGAAATCAATAACCCTTTTTGCATGATGAATTTATTTAGGAAAAAATCGATTGAAAAAATTGTAAAAGATGCAGAAGCAGGAATGAGCGATGGGCATAGTAGCGGTGGATTAAAAAGGGTTTTAGGCGTAAAAGATTTAACCTTTATGGGTATTGCAGCCGTGGTGGGTGCAGGTATTTTTTCAACTATTGGTACAGCGGCCTATCATGGAGGCCCGGGTATTTCCTTATTATTTATCATCACAGCCATTACCTGCGGATTTAGCGCTTTATGTTATGCTGAATTTGCAAGTAGGGTGCCCATTGCCGGTAGTGCCTATACATATGCCTATGTTTCTTTTGGAGAATTAATAGCATGGATCATTGGATGGGCTTTAATTTTAGAATATACTATTGGAAATATTGTAGTGGCCATTAGCTGGAGTGGCTATTTTGTAAACTTATTAGAAGGCTTCCATATTCATTTGCCAGGTTGGTTGGCTACTAATTATGAGCAGGCTTATCAAGGTTACGATGAAGCCCTAAAACATTTAGCAGCTGGAGGGACAAAAGAAACCTTTACCAAAATAGCGCGTATTGGATATGAAGCTATAACTCATGCCCCAATGATTGGTGGCTGGAAGGTTATTTTAAATATTCCTGCATTTGTCATTGTAGTTTTTATTACAATATTGGTATATCGTGGTATAACAGAAAGTAAAAAAACAACCAATGTAATGGTGATATTCAAAATTATTGTCATTGTCTTTGTAATTATTTTAGGTTTCTATTATGTAGATACTAAAAACTGGGATCCCTTTTTACCCAATGGTTTTAAAGGTGTACTAGCAGGGGTGTCGGCAGTTTTTTATGCCTATATAGGCTTTGATGCTATTTCTACCACTGCGGAAGAATGTAAAAACCCAAAGCGTGATTTACCAAGAGGCATGATCTATTCTTTACTTATTTGTACAGCACTTTATATTTTAATTGCATTAGTATTAACCGGTATGGTGAATTATACGCAGTTAAAAGTGGACGACCCCTTGGCCTTTGTATTTGATCAGTTGGGTCTTCATAAAATTGGGTATATTATTTCAATTAGTGCAGTAGTGGCTACTACTAGTGTATTATTAGTTTTCCAATTAGGACAACCAAGAATTTGGATGAGTATGAGTAGAGATGGTTTACTTCCTAAAAAATTCTCCAAAGTGCATTCTAAATTTGGAACACCTGCCTTTGCTACTATTGTCACTGGAATTTTTGTGGGTATTCCTTCTTTGTTTATGTCTATTAGTAGAATGACCGATTTAACTAGTATTGGCACTTTATTTGCCTTTGTGCTAGTTTGTTTTGGCGTATTGGCATTACCTAAGCTGCCTCCTAATACCGACAAGCAGGCTTTTCGTTTACCCTATATCAATGGCAAGTACATCATTCCTATTTTAGCGGCTGTTTTTATTTATTTTGCAAAAGATAGAATTAGTAATGCGGTATTAACTGGGGCTAGTGAAGATTATCAAGAAATTTTATTTTTATTATTTTTTTTAATATTAAATATAGTTGCTGTGTTAAGTTTTATACGTAGCTATTCTGTGATACCCATTATTGGAGCCTTATGCTGCTTGTATTTAATGATTGAAATACCACCAATAAGTTGGGGTTGGTTTTTTATATGGATGTGTTTAGGGCTTTTATTATATTATTTTTATGGCCGTAGAAACAGTTTATTATCCAAAGAGACTGCATAATTTAATTTGAATATGAAGTATCAGGTAGGCGATGAAATTTTAGTATTACACAGTAATGAAGAAGGATATATTATTGAAATCATGAATGAGGAGATGGTCATGATTGAAGTAAGAGGCGTAAAGTTTCCTGCCTATATGGATCAAATAGACTTTCCTTATTTTAAAAGGTTTACGCAAAAGAAACTATTTCCTGAAAAAGCAGCACCTCAGAAAATTTATGTTGACCAAATTCCGAAAGAAAAATTAAAGGTATCGGAATCTAAAATTGAAGATGGTGTTTGGATACATATTATTCCTAAATTTAGTTTAGATGATTTTAATGATGAAGTAGTAGAAAGTTTAAAAATATATTTATCTAATCATACAAGGGTGGGCTATCAATTTGTTTACGAACAATTATTTTTAGGGGAAGTAGGATTTACGATAGAGTCTACTATTCATCCCTTTACCGATTTTTATATACATGATATTCAATTTGCAGCAGTCAATGATTCTCCTGGTTTTGCTTTCGATTTTTCCTTGGTGGAACCTCATAAAAAGAAGGCCGATCATTTTGAGACCAATTTAAAAATTAAACCTAAGCAGTTATTTCAAAAAATTGAAACACTTAAAGAAAATAACGAGGCTGCTATAACTTATTTATTGTTTGAAACCTATCCCGATAAAGCAGAGGATAATCATATTCAAATGGATATACTAAGATCGGCAGGCTTTAAAGTATATGACGCTACAAAAATCAAACAAAATTTACCTACGGCTAGAACAGTCATTGATTTACATATTGAGAAGTTAATAGATAGGCATGACCACCTTTCTAATTTTGAAATATTATCTATACAATTAGCCGAGTTTGAAAAATGGTTCGATCTTGCTAGGTTAAATCATTTACCAACATTTACCATTATTCATGGTGTGGGTACAGGTAAATTAAAGGGCGAAATACATGATTTATTGAAAGTTAAAAAAGGGGTGAAAAACTTCATCAACCAATACTCCGATTTTTATGGCTATGGCGCCACTGAAGTGTTTTTTGAGTACTAATTTCACGTCAAATTTTAATTACTTACCTTTGCCTTACTACAAACCCGAACTATCGTGGTAAGCAATTACCAAGGAAAGTCCGGACAGCATAGGGTAACCCACCGGTGAATAGC
>SHWX01000101.1 GCA_009693615.1 Chitinophagaceae bacterium
TTGAGCCCCTAAAAAGTAAGGAGAAAACATAAAACCCAAAAAAACGATAAAAACGCCCCTTCTCATATACTAAAATTAGGGTTTTCGTAACAGAACAATATAGTTCTATCTGAATAATTGATTAAAAAACAAAGTATATTCGCACTATCTTTTAACCCCATTATTGAATAATTTATAGCAATGAATTTTATTAATAGTATTTTATTGTTTTTTGCCGTCCTTTTAATAGGACCTAGCATACTATCTAGCAATGAAAATAAAGCCATTTCAAATGCTGTTGTATTGGCGCCTAAAAATGACCCATTTTCCGAAACAGTTCTTATGCGCGGAGGCACTTTTGCAATGGGCATGAACCAGGAGAGTATTATGGGCGATTGGAATAACAACTTAAGAAGAGTAACAGTGAGTTCTTTTAGAATTGATAAATACGAAGTAAGCAACAAAAAATATAGAGCCTATATTCATTGGCTAGAGAAAATTTTCATTCCTATTGGAAGAGATTCAATTGTAAGAGCTGCACTTCCCGATACAAGTGTTTGGAAAACAGAACTTTCTTATAATGACCCGATGGTGGAAGGTTATTTTAGATCCAACGCTTTTAACGATTATCCTGTAGTAGGTGTGACTTGGGAACAAGCTAATAATTATTGCAGGTGGAGAACAGATAGAGCCAATGAAAATACCTTAATCAAATTTAAATTAATCGACCCAAAAAATCCTTATGTAGGAAAGATGGGTATTGATATCAATACAAATGATTCAAGCAACACTTCAGGCACAGCCTCTAGACAAACTTCGACTAATGTCAACAGAGGAAGAAATTTAGATGACTTTATTATGATCCCAGACTTTAGATTACCAACAGAAGCGGAGTGGGAATATGCAGCCAAGCAAGCTTCTCAAAGTAATAATTCAAATGATAACAAACCCTCGAACGGTGCTAATTCAAGCCGCCCCAATGCTAGCTTAGTCACTAACGACGGCGCCTTCCCTTGGTTAAATAATGGAAATGATGGCATTAGAAATTCACATACTTCAAAAAAGAATGGCAAACAAGGAATGTTTTTAGCCAACTTTAAAAACGGAAGTGGTGATTATATGGGCATGGTGGGTTATGAAAATGATGGCGCAGGCTTTCCTAGTAGAGTAAATACCTTTTTACAAAATAGCATGGGCCTTTATAATATTAGTGGAAATGTAAACGAGTGGGTGGCGGATATTTACCGACCTATGAATAATGTAGACATGGATGATATTAATCCTTACAGAGGCAACAATGCTTTAGATGGAGATGATGGTAATGTTTCAAGCTATGAAACGGGTGGCAATACATTAATTTCTAATAAATCAAGAGTATATAAAGGAGGTAGCTGGAAAGACCGTCCTTATTGGTTAAACCCTGGCACTAGAAGATTTCTAGATCAAAATAAATCAAGTAGCACCATTGGATTTAGATGTGCCATTTCTGCTTTTGGTGTGGACAGCCCTGGCGCTGACATGGACAGTAAACCTTGGTGGAAAAGAATATTTTAAATTATTAAATAGATGAAATTACGCATTGGATCTGGCATTGATTTTCATCAATTAGTAGAAGGTCGAGATCTATTCATTGGTGGCATTAAAATTCCTCATACCAAGGGCGCATTAGGACATAGCGATGCAGATGTGTTATTACATGCTATTTGTGATGCCTTATTAGGTGCTTTAAGCTTAGGCGATATTGGCACTCATTTTCCAGACACCGATGCTACTTATAAAAATATTGATAGTAAAATTTTACTTCAAAAAACTTACGACTTAATTACAGCGAAGGGCTATAAAATTGTAAACATAGATGCCACTTTATGTTTAGAAGCACCAAAAATTAAACCCTATGTAATTGCCATGCAAGAGTGTATTGCGCGCATATTACATATTGGAGATAAAGATATTTCTATCAAAGCAACCACTACTGAAACAATGGGTTTCACTGGAAGAGAAGAAGGCTTAGTAGCCATGGCTACTTGTTTATTAACTGATATTAATAGTTAAACCTGCTAAAATTATGAAGCAGTTTAGTTCACCTAGTGCACCCCTTTCAACTGCCGATTTATATGAAATATATAAATCATATTCACAAGTACAAACCGATACACGTCAATTAAAAAAAGGCGATCTATACTTTGCACTCAAAGGACCCAATTTTAATGGAAATGAATTTGCCCTTCAAGCATTAGAACAAGGCGCCGCTTATGCTATTGTAGATGAAACGGTTGTTGCAAGCGAGCATTTACAGCAGCGTATACTATTAGTGGAAGATGTTTTAAGTTCTTTGCAAGCCCTTGCTAAATTTCACCGTGAACAATTGAATATTCCATTTATAGCCATTACGGGTAGCAATGGAAAAACAACTACTAAAGAATTAGTGGCGGCTGTATTAAGTAGCCATTATACAATTTATACTACGAAAGGAAATTTGAACAATCATATTGGCGTACCCCTTACCCTACTAAGTATAAAGCAAGACGCGCAATTTGCTATTATTGAAATGGGTGCAAATCATTTAAATGAAATAGCATCTTATTGCAGTTATACTTTACCTACGCATGGCATGATCACCAATTGCGGTAAAGCACATTTAGAAGGTTTTGGTTCTGAAGAAGGGGTGAGAAAAGGCAAAGGAGAATTGTATGATTATTTAAAAATGCATAATGGCATCGCTTTTATAAATAGCGATTTAGATTATTTAGTAAAAATGAGCCAAGGTATTGGAACAGTCATTAGCTATGGTACTAATAGCGGCCAACTAGAAGCAAAAGAATTTAATGGTGTTACGAATGAACAAAAAACTAATGATTTTTTAGCATTAGAAATAACAACTTCAACCAATGCCGCTTTATTAAATAAAGTCATCAAGACTCAACTTGTTGGAAATTATAATTTACCGAATGTACTTGCTGCTATTAGTATTGGCTTAGCATTTGAAGTGCCTGTAGCAAAAATAATTACAGCCATTGAAAACTACGCGCCTACCAATAGCCGCTCTCAACTAATTGAGTGGAAAAATAATAAAGTTATACTTGACGCTTATAACGCGAACCCAAGTAGTATGCAATTAGCCATTGAAAATTTTGCAAAAATAGATGCTGCTAAAAAAATACTTTGCATAGGGGGCATGAGAGAATTAGGCAAAGAAAGTCAGGCCGAACATCAAGCCTTGATTGAACAAATTAAAACTGCTCATTTTGAAAAAGTTATTTTAGTAGGTAAGGAATTTGAAAACTGTCAACATGCATTTATTTATTTTGAAAATAGTGCCTTAGCCAAAAACTGGCTGGGCCAAGAAAACTTCACCAACCATTTCTTTTTAATCAAGGGCTCTAGAGGCATTCAAATGGAAAAGCTAATTACTTTAGAGTAGCTTTTATTTGATACCTTTGCGGCATGGCCACTAACTATTTATGGAGCACGATTAATAATCGCTGTCCAAGATGCAGAGAAGGAAAACTTTTTGTTTCTAGCAATCCTTATAATTTATCTTCCATTACTACCATGAACCAAAAATGTCCAGTTTGCGGACAGCCCACAGAAATTGAAGTTGGGTTTTATTATGGTACGGGTTATGTGAGTTATGCATTAACGGTTGCCTACTTCGTTTCAACCTTTGTTGCTTGGAAGGTACTCATTGGAATGACATTTGATTTAGACGATAATAGAATTTTTTATTGGATGGGTACAGCTATAGTAACACTCCTATTTATGCAGCCCTTACTAATGCGCTTATCAAGGTCTATTTGGTTAGGCTGGTTTGTTTCTTATAATAAGAATTGGAAAAATGAAGCGCTTCATTACAATGAGCGCATGGATCATCATAGAAAAGAGCAATAAAAAAAAGCCTGTCAGTTTCGTGACAGGCTTTGCAGAGAGGAAGGGATTCGAACCCTCGATACGTTGCCGTATACACGCTTTCCAAGCGTGCTCCTTAAACCACTCGGACACCTCTCTATTAGGACTGCAAATGTAAAATAAATAATTGGTGTTTTAGGGATTACCCAATCCAAATAGCCTTTCCGCATTGCTTGTTGTGATAGCTGCAATCTCATGCAGCGGCAAATTTTTTATCTCTGCTAATTTCATGGCTACTTGTATCATATAAGAAGGCTCATTCGTTTTTCCACGATAAGGCACAGGAGATAAATAAGGTGCGTCTGTTTCTAATACCAACCACTCCATAGGAATGTCTTTTATTGCTTCTGCTACGCCTGCATTTTTATAAGTTAGCACACCTCCCAAACCTAAATGAAATCCCATAGCAATAATTTGTTCAGCCGACTCCCTACTTCCACTAAAACAATGAAAAATTCCACGCAATCCTTTTTTAGCAAAAGGCTTTACTGCTTCAATGGTTTCACCCATGGCATTGCGCGTATGAATTACAATGGGTAGTTTATAATCCAAGGCCCAGTCCATTTGTTTTTCAAAAGCAAGCATTTGCTCTGCAGTGAATATTTTATCCCAATAATAATCAAGTCCTATTTCCCCAATGGCTATAAATTTTCTTTTTTGCAGTTGCGTTTCTATAATAGCCAACTCATCATTCACATTTTCTTTCACAGAACAAGGATGCAAGCCCATCATGGCCATACAATTTTTAGGATAGCTTGCTTCCACTTCTAACATGGCTTCCAAAGTATTGCTATCAATAGCAGGCATAATAATAGTATCAATACCATTATCCATAGCATTTTTCATGATCCCCTCTATATTTTCTTTAAGGGGAGTTGAATAAAGGTGGGCATGTGTATCAATAAATCTCATAAGACTTTAAATAATTACTTAGACTACAAAAAAACACTATTTTTTACTCATTACATAATAAACCCCATAATATGTCGTTTTAGCTATGTAGATAACAATGGTCTTATTAGTACAGACAACAAACTTTGTTTTTTATAGGGTACGGATTATACGGCTGGGGTTTCTACCTTGGCCTTTTTTTTGCTTACTATGTAGAAGTAATTGCTTTAAATGTATATCCCAAATTACTAAAATGAGTGAGCATAGCCGGAAGGGCAATTTTTAATCTTTCAAAGGCCTTAGCGCTATCATGAAAAACTACAATAGATCCTGCAGTCGTATTTTTAATGACGTTTTTAGTGCAAGCTTCGGCAGATAATGTCAAATCAAAATCGCCACTTAAAACATCCCACATAATTATTTCTTGTGGCAAAGTTTTATCTGCTTTTATTTTTTGTAGCTGTTCCCTACTTATTCTTCCATAAGGAGGACGAAATAAATTTGATTGAATCAATGATCCCGCGCTTTTAATATTTTCTAAATAATCATTGGTATCTGTTTTCCATCCATTTACATGATCATAGCTATGGTTGCCCACTGTATGGCCTTCCTGAATAATTTGCGCATACAAATTTTGATGCACTTCCACATTTTTACCAATGCAAAAAAAGCTGGCCTTAGCATTGTATTTTTTTAATTCCGCTAAAACAAAAGGGGTGGCCTCAAGATGCGGACCATCATCAAAACTTAAATAAATTACCTTTTCAGTACCAGGCATTTTCCAAGTACAAGAGGGGTAAAAGGCCCTCAACCAAAAAGGTGTTTTTACTAAATACATACCCAAAGATAAATAGTTCTTTTGCCCATTTGAATATTATCTTTGTATAAATAAAAAAGAGCATGGATTCAAAGGTTAGAGTCAGGTTTGCACCCTCACCCACAGGAGGTCTTCACTTAGGTGGGGTAAGGACGGTTTTGTTTAATTATTTATTTGCAAAGCATCATGGAGGGGAATTTATTTTAAGAATAGAGGACACTGATCAATCTCGTTTTGTGCCCGGCGC
>SHWX01000102.1 GCA_009693615.1 Chitinophagaceae bacterium
AAAAGAAATACCTGTACTAAAATTACCATCTCTTACATTTCCAAAACCTTGTAAATCGTTTTGCTTACCTGCAAAATTCCATAAGAAATAACGCAGGTACATAAAACCAAATTGGTAATTCGTGAAGTACTTGATATTATCTCTTAAGGTTGGAGGCGTTCCGTCTTCCACTCCTGCAAAGGCTTTAAAGCTATCCATCTGACCTCTGTCATTGTCAGAGTCCCACATTCTTGGAAATAAGTGAGCCGATGGCGCAGAAGACCAATCTCTTTTAAAGTTTTTACCAGCAATCTCATAAGTAGTTTTTGCTTTCACATATTGATCTCCATTTTCTACATTCTCCACTTTATCTACATAGTCTGGTCCGAATAAAATAGGCCAATCCCCGTACTGCTCTCTTCCTAAATAACCCATTAAAGTAACAGGATTGTCTACATTATACATATCCACTGAAGGATCGGCATTAGAACGCACCATCGTAGTTAAATAACTGGTATAGCCTAATAAGAAAAAGGTAGTACACCAGATACCTAATTTTAAAAAATAAAGACCTTTTTTATTGGCATATCGAACACCTAGGGCTAAAATAACAGCTACTAAAACGAAGAAGAATATAAAACCAGTAAAGAAAGGTAGGCCCATTGAGTTCACAAAATTAACGTCAAAGGCACCTGCCCACTTAATGGTATATTGAATTAAAAATACTTGTACAAAACCTGTAATAATAACGCCAATTAAAAAAGCCACCAACCCGCCCATTAAGCTTGGCTTGTATTGTCTGAAATAATACACCATTACAATGGCAGGAATAGTTAATAAGTTCAATAAATGCACCCCAATAGATACACCCATGATATAGAAAATAAAGATGATCCATTTGTCGGCACCAGGTTGATCGGCTTTATGTTCCCATTTTAAAATGGCCCAAAATACCAAGGCGGTAAAAAATGAACTAAGTGCATAAACTTCTCCCTCAACTGCACTATACCAAGCGGTATCGCTAAAAGTATATCCTAAAGCACCTACCACACCCGCACCCATGATTAAAATAATTTGTTGAGTGGTTAAGGCTACCTCTTTGCCTGTCTCCACCATTCTTTTGGCAAAATGCGTAATAGTCCAAAATAAAAATAGAACGGTAAAACCACTTGCCAGCGCGCTCATGGTATTAACTGCCTTTGCTGCTGTTAAAGGATTGTCTCCAAAAAAGATAATAAATACACGGCCTAATAATACAAACATTGGCGCTCCAGGAGGATGTGGAATTTGTAATTTATAGGCACTGCTAATAAACTCACCTGCGTCCCAAAAACTACCTGTGGCTTCAATTGTCATAACATAAACTGTACAAGCAATTAAAGTGACGATCCAACCCGTCCAATTATTAATTTTCTTAAAGTCCATTTTGAGTGTTTTATTAGTTGCAAACTTAATTGAAACTAGCCAAAATGGGAAATTAATAGGCCCATAATAAGCGCTTTAAGTATATTTTAAGATTTCCCCATTCCCTCTAGGTTTTTTATCTTTGAGCCCTCATGCAGAAAAACCAATCGGTCGCTTTTCATACTTTAGGCTGTAAACTCAATTTTTCAGAGACTTCCACCCTTTCTAGACAATTAGAGAAGGAAGGCTTCGAAAAAAAGGCTTTTACAGAGAAGGCCGATATATATGTGATCAATACTTGTTCTGTCACCGAAAATGCAGATAAGGAATGTCGTCAGTTGGTTAGAAGAATTCAAAGACTGGCCCCAGAAAGTTTTGTAGTTATTACTGGTTGCTATGCACAATTAAAACCTAAGGAAATTGCTGAAATTCCTGGCGTAGATTTAGTATTAGGCGCTTCTGAAAAATTTAACCTTGTTCCCCATTTAGCTAATTTAACGAAGGGCGATACCACTAAAATTTGTAGTTGCGATATTGAAACCGTTACCGATTTTAAAAGTTCTTATTCAGTGAATGATAGAACCCGCACATTTTTAAAAGTGCAGGATGGCTGTGATTACAGTTGTACTTTTTGTACCATTCCCATGGCCCGCGGTAAAAGCAGAAGTGACCGTATTGAAAATGTGGTAGCCGATGCGCAGTCCTTAGCAAGTAATGGGGTAAAAGAAATTGTATTAACCGGTATTAATTTAGGCGATTTTGGAAAAAGTGAAGAAGGTGGAAAAAAACATACAGAAAATTTCTTTGACTTACTAAAAGCCTTAGAGCAAGAAACAAATATGCCTAGGTACCGTATCTCTTCTATTGAGCCTAACTTACTCACCAATGAAATTATTGAGTTTGTTGCAAAGAGTAAACGAATCATGCCTCATTTTCATATTCCATTACAGAGTGGCTCAGATGCGGTTTTAAAATTAATGCAAAGAAGATATACCCGCGATTTATACCAAGAAAGAGTGGGCCTTATTAAAAAAATAATGCCCCATGCTTGTATTGGAGTGGATGTGATTGTAGGCTCTCCTGGTGAAACAGAAGACTATTTTAAGGAAAGCCTTGAATTTATTCACGCATTAGATATTGCTTACTTGCATGTATTTACCTATTCTGAAAGAGCGGCTACTAAGGCCTTAACTATTAAGCCCATTGTGCCTATGCAGCAGCGTCACGAAAGAAATAAAATACTTAGGAATTTATCCTATCAAAAATTACAATACTTTACCGAAAGCCAAAGAGGCGCTACTAGAAAAGTTTTATTTGAGTCGCCTAAAGTAAATAAAGAAGATGAATCTATTGTAATGTTAGAAGGATTTACAGATAACTATATTAAAGTGGAAACGCCGCATCGCGCCGAGTGGAGCAACCAAATAATTGATTGGACCTTAGTATAGAAAAATTATTACAAAGATTATTGGAGGGAAACTTCAGAAGCTTTAAACTCTACAATCATCATCATATTTATACTTTCTAACTTAACGTAAACCGTTTTTTTACTTGTTTTCACGACCTCACCTTTCTGCCCCATAAATAATCCCTGATTAATTTCCACCTTAGTTTGAGCTGGTATATTGGCCATATCCACTACTTGTATAGTGGCATCGGATTGCCCTAAGTATTTACGAATTGCTTCAATTTCATTATCTCTTATAATAGCAGGCTTTCTTAGAAAATATAAAAAATTAACCACTCCTATAGTTGATAAAATTTTGGTGTGGTCTTCTTTGCTAGCTTTGATAAAAACATAAGATCTAAACAAAGGCTCTTCAATAATTTTTTTTCGATCCGACCATTGCCTTTCTCTTTTTTGAACAGGGCACCAGCTTTCAAAACCGTTTTTGGTTAATAAGCCGTCTACCTTTTTCTCCCATTTAGACTTTGTATATATTACATGCCATGTTTTTACATTGGCTGAAGCTTCTACTTTCATATGCCTCTATCCTTTTTTTGCTATTAAATTAGGTTTAGCAAACGCTGTTAATAATTTACTAGACTCATTTACTTGAATATCTTTAGCTACCATTTTCAACCAAGCCTGGTATCTATCTTGTTTTGTTTTATCTGGGTTATTATAAAACTTATCATAATCTGCTTTCAAAGCGCTCACCGTCATAGGTGTCTTTAATTTCAATATGTTTTCATTTTGTTGAATAACATTTTGAATTTCTTTTTTATACTTTCTGTATTTATTCAATTCTAAAGCAACCGACTTGTCTACTTGAGCAGATACCCATTGTAAGTTTTTCTTAAATCGAATAGTAGCTGTATCGTTTTTGATTTTATTATTTGCTTTAGCAGCAATAGTAGCAATTTCATTTGAACTTGTCCAAGGAGAGAACTTAGCACGCTCCATTTCATCCCATGGTAAGGCAGATGGATTGTCTTTTTCACGGTATTTCAAAAACTCATAGTCATCTGGGAATACGACATCAGGCACCACTCCTTTTCTTTGTGTTGAACTGCCTGTAACTCTATAAAACTTTTGGAAAGTTAATTTCACCGCTCCATATTCAGTTTGAATACCCATGGCATCTAATGGTTTTCCGAAAGCTACATTTCTTTGCACAGTACCCTTTCCATAACTAGAAGTACTTCCTACAATTAATCCTCTTTTATAATCTTGTATAGCGCCTGCAAAAATTTCACTTGCAGAGGCACTAAATTCATTGACCATCACCACTAATGGGCCATCATATAAAATACCAGGCGTTTCATCAGCTAGTATTTGAGACCTGCCTTCTTTACTTCTAATCTGAACAACAGGTCCTTTATCAATAAACATGCCTACCATTTGTACTACTTCATATAAAGAACCACCTCCATTATATCTTACATCAATGATAATTCCTTTTACTTTTTCTGCTTTTAATTTCTCTACTTCCTTCGCAATATCTTTTGAACTTCTTGCACCATCTTCTCTTTCAAAGTCGGCATAAAAATCGGGTAGTAATATATAGCCAATTTTTTCATTCCCATTTTGAATAACAGCGCTTCTTGCAAAACCTTCATCTAAAACAATTTTCTCTCTTATTAATACCACTACTTTAGTGTTGCCATCTGGCTTTCTAATTGTTAACCTTACTTCAGTACCTAGGTCTCCTCTTATTAATTTTACCGCTTCTGTAGTTTCATATCCAGTCACATCTACCGGCTCTTCGGCGCCTTGAGCAATTTTTACAATGACGTCATTCACTACTATAAGCCCCGACTTCCAGGCAGCGCCACCTGGTTGAACACTTGCAATCTTTACCCCATTGTCATCCTGCGTTAATTGAGCACCAATTCCATAAAAAGTACCACTCATTTGTTCAGTGAAAGATCTTTTTTCTACAGGAGCGAAATAATCGGTATGAGGATCCATTAAACTAGTAATGGAATTTAAAAACGATTCAAATCTTTTTTCTTTATCAAAAGTTTTTTCTAAAAGACTAAATCTTTTAATATAATTTTTCTTTATCGTCGCACGTGCATCTGCTTCTAACTCAAGATCTGTTTTAACTATGAAATTATCTTTTACAGTATCTTTTATTTTACTGGTATCTACCACTGCTTTTTCTGTTTTAGCCTTAGCATGTTTCTCTCTGTCTTCAATTAAACTAACATATCTGTCCAACACTTTATACTTAATAGCTTGGTTCCATCTTTTTACTCTTTCTGCTTCATTACTTGCATAGCTCATTTTATCGGTATCTACCATTAAAGAGTCGTCTGTGGTGAAATCGAATGGCTTATCAATAACAGATTCAAAAATGGCTTTAATTTGTTTTGCCCTTCTTTCATAAATAGCAGTTGCAGCAGGTTCAAATTGAATGGCTGCTCCATGAATTTCATCGTCAATAGTAGTGGCAAAAACTTTTAAAGAATCGATATCTGATTGAAGTAGAATATTTTTTTCAGGATCTAAGGTTTTTAAATAGGCATCAAAAACTTCTTTTGAAAATTTATCATCTATTACCCTTGGGCTATAATGCTCACTTTCTAATAAACGACCTACAGTAGATAATAGTTTTCTATGTCTAATTTCTGAAGTTTCTGAATTAGCTGTATTGAAGGTGTTAAAAGCGAAAAACAACCCTCCTACTAATAATAAAGTGGCAAAGAATTTCCACTTATTTTGTTTTACGTATGTCATAATCTCGTGCATGAAGTATTTCAAAAATAGTATAAAATGCCTATCATAGGACTATAAATGAAATAAAGCCATCATTTTTGTGACAAATTTATAAAAACATGGAAAACTTCTTTCTTTGGTTCCTTATTTAACGTATTTTTGCGACCCTAAATGGAGGGCGTAGCTCAGTAGGTTAGAGCGACAGTTTGTGGATCTGTAGGTCGTGGGTTCGAGACCCATCGTTCTCCCCAAAACCTATCCTTTCCGA
>SHWX01000103.1 GCA_009693615.1 Chitinophagaceae bacterium
GCTAAATATAATGGTAGAACCTTTTTTAGCGAGTGCGTAAATTTCGTCCTTAATTAAATTGGCGTTTAAAGGGTCAAGACCGCTAAAAGGCTCGTCTAAAATAATTAATTTGGGCTCGTGTAAAACGGTAATGACAAATTGTAATTTCTGACTCATTCCTTTGCTTAAATCCTCTACTTTTTTATTCCACCAACTTTCCATCTCAAATTTCTTGAACCAGTATTTTATTTTTTCAGTGGCCTCCGCTTTTGACATACCTTTTAATTGTGCAAGGTATATAGCTTGTTCTCCAATTTTCATTTTCTTATACATGCCTCTTTCTTCTGGCATGTAACCAATTTTTTCAACATCGAGCATGGGATTAAAGGCAGCGCCCTCTAATAATATATTTCCACTGTCGGGATAAAATATACCGGTAATCATACGAAGCAAAGTGGTTTTACCTGCACCATTAGGGCCGAGTAATCCAAAAATACTTCCTCTTTCAATATCAAAGCTAACATCGTCTACCGCTTTTTGAGTAGCATAATATTTTTTTAAATTTTGTAAGCTTAACAAGGCGTCCATAGTAAGAAATTTATAGTTCAAATATATATCCATTTTCACATTCCCCATTTTAAAATAAGGAAGAGTGGAAAATTTATCTATTTACTATGAAAATTAACGTGAAGAGTGGAAAAAGTTTTGAGTATCTTCGCAGAAACTTAGCATATGTTCAATAAGAAAACGCTTTTTATTTCTCTTGCATTTATTTTGGCAGTAGGCCTTTCTAGTTGGGGTTTTTTAGTGCACCGCACCATTCATCAAATTGCCATTTATAGTTTGCCAGAACCCTTGCAATCTTTTATGCATAAAGAAATGAATAATTTAGTTTCTAATTCTACAAGACCAGACATAAGAAGAAACACCGATAAAACAGAAGCCACTAAACATTTTATTGACTTAGAAGCCTATGGTCCGAATGCTGCCAATATGATGCCACTTGATTGGACAACTGCAATTAAAAAATACAATCAAGATACCTTGCTTAAATATGGTTATGTGCCTTATGTAATTGTGAATCAATTAGAAAAATTAACAGCTGCTTTTCGTTCTAAAAATAAAGACAGCATTTTATTTTATGCTGCCGATTTAGGACATTATATAGGAGATGCGCATGTGCCTTTACATACCTCACTTAATTATGATGGTCAACTAACTGGACAAAAAGGTTTGCATAGTTTATGGGAGTCCTTCGTGCCTGAATTAAGAATAGATCAATACCAATTATACAATGCGCATAAGGCTACTTATATTAAGAACCCAAGCGAAGCAATTTGGATAGATATAAGAGTGGCCGCTGGCTTAGTACCTGAATTATTAGCCATAGAAAAAGAAGTATCTATTCAGTTTAAACCTGAAACTAAATATAAAACGCAGATGCGTTATGGTCGTGAAACAAAAGTATACACCAAAGAATTTGCAGAAGCCTATGCCAATGGATTAGGGCCTACTGTGAATAAGCAATTAATAGCTTCAGCCAATATGATTGCCGATTTTTGGTACACTTCTTGGGTGAATGCGGGTAAACCTGTTTTGACAACGCGTGAAATTTCAACAAATTTGAGTTCGGAATTAAAATCATTTAAAATGAATCATTTAATTCAAGACGACTTATTATTAAGTAAGAAAGAAAAACCAGAGAATTAGTATTGCGCTAATTGAAATTATATTTCTAATACTATATCTAAAATACTATATTATAGTATTACTAAAATTATACTATAGAAGCTATTTGCTGTGCTAGCTTTTGTCCATCCATTGCAGCACTTACAATACCTCCTGCATAACCTGCGCCTTCCGCGCAAGGATAAAGGTTTTTTATTTGCGGATGATGCAAAGCATCGGCATCTCTTGGAATACGCACGGGCGAAGAGGTT
Source organism: Chitinophagaceae bacterium (assembly GCA_009693615.1). Classification (GTDB taxonomy): domain Bacteria; phylum Bacteroidota; class Bacteroidia; order Chitinophagales; family Chitinophagaceae; genus Sediminibacterium. The sequence goes on from SHWX01000103.1 coordinate 1,920, forward strand.
CTACTTTCTGTGGCCACCACAATTGCATCATTGGTATAATAACCTTTCATCTTTTTTCCAAAGGCTTTAAAACCTTCTTGTAAACTACGATGTATAAAATGAGGAAGTACTTCATTCAAAGGGGCCGATTGTAATCCTGGTAAATAACTAGCGTCAGGTAAATTTGCAGAAACTTTATTGGAACAAAAATCAATTAATCTTGCAGCAGGAGCTACTTGTAATCCGCCGCCTAGTTTAAAAGCCGCTTGCTCCACTTCTTTTTGAAAGGCTAATAATAATAAGGGATGGTTATCGGGTAATTCAGTTTTATTTTTCTTTAAAAAATTTGCAGCAGCAGGAACATCTACCTGCACTACCATACCACTATTGGCATAAGGGTTATCTCTTTTGCTGGGGCTCCATCCATTCACCACAATTTCTCCAGGGGCTGTGGCTGCGGGTGCAATAATACCACCAGGGCACATACAAAAACTAAAAACCCCTCGCTCACTTACTTGTTCCACCAAATTATAGGAGGCAGGAGGCAGGTTAGGGTCACGTACTAAGCAATGATATTGAATAGCGTCAATAGCTGACTGTGGATGTTCAACCCTTACCCCTAATGCAAAGGGTTTGGCTTCAATGCTAATATTTTTTTCAAATAATAAAGTAAAAATATCTCGAGCAGAATGGCCGGTGGCTAAAATATAGGCAGCAGCTTTCATGCGATCTCCATCGGCTGTAATAATTTCTTGAATGCATTCTTTTTCAATTACAAAGTCCACTAATTTTTTTTCAAATAAAACTTTACCACCACTTGCTTCTATTTGTTCGCGCATGGCAGTAATAATATGCGGTAATTTATTCGTTCCAATATGTGGATGCGCTTCGTATAAAATATTTTCATCGGCACCGAACTGATAAAAAATCTTTAATATTTTATCAATGCTTCCTCTTTTATTACTTCTCGTATATAATTTACCATCGCTATAAGTACCGGCACCTCCTTCTCCAAAACAATAATTACTCTCCCGATTTACAATGCCTTCTTTATTTAAACTAGCTAAATCACGCCTTCTTGCTCTAACATCTTTACCTCTTTCTATTATAATAGGCCTTAATCCTAGTTGAATACATTCAAGGGCTGCAAATAAACCGGCCGGTCCAGCACCAATAATAATGACTTCTTTGGCATTGGAAGGAAGGCTTGGGAAGAGAAGGGGTTCGATAAAGCGCTTGGAAATTGGTTCTTTTATGAAAGCAATCAGGCTTAGGTTCACCCATATCTGTTGCCTACTTCTAGCGTCCACCGATTTTTTAAGAATTTGGTAGCCTGTAATGGAGCTTTCGGCTTCGCCTGTAATTTGACTGATGGCCTTAATTAGGCTGGGGCCATGGGCCGATTCGGATGGGGTAAGTCGAACTTGTATTTTGGTTTGCATGGGTTAGGTTTTTATCCTAAAAAAATGCTGAATAAAAATACGGTAGATAAAGCAAGATGCTTAGTCTACCGTAATGGTATAATAGTGCTATTAGAAAGGTAAATCGTCGCCAGACTCGTTGGTAGGTATGTCAAAGTAGGTAGAAGTTTCGGTAGGGGCTGTACTGCCTCCTAAAGCCACTGCTTCCATACGCCAAGCGTCTAAATTGGTGATATAGTTGTCCTTACCCTCCTTATTCCACTTAGACCCCTTTATATTAAAGAGTACTTTTACGGTGTCTCCTAGGTTGAAGCGGTCAGGCATGGTGGTACGGTCCTGAACACATTGGAATTTAACGTAATTTGTTATTGTTTTACCATTAATATCATCGGTTTTTTCAACAACAAATTCCCTTGTTTTAAAGGTTTCTTTTCTCTGAATGATTTCGTATTTAGCAATTAGCTTGCCGGTTAATTCGTAGCTCATAGTTATGATTATATAGGTAAAGGTAGTATTTAAAGGCCAAATCTAAATAACTGCCCCCAATGCAAATAAGTATTAGTTTTTAAAGAAAAATAAATACTTAAAAAATAAGTGGATAACTATGCATATTTAAGAAAAAGGATATATCTTGAACGCCGGATAAGGGGTTATAAAACATGGAGTTTCTAGGGTTTTGGGGACATGTAAAAAAAACCAAACAAAAAAGTTTTTTTTTCAACAATAAGTCTTCATATTCGCATTCCGGTTTACAATTCCTTAATCCAGAGTTGAAGATCATATCGTACCTTTTTTTAATTATACAAAGAGCAAGAAGTAAGATGGCTAAGAGCGCAGATTTAATTTGGAGTAACTGCTTAAAAATTATTAAGGATATTGTCGAATGGCAACATTTTAAAACATGGTTTGAACCTATTCAACCGGTTGATTTAAAAGACAACGTTTTACTCATACAAGTTCCCAGCCAATTTTTCTACGAATACATCGAGGAGCACTATGTTAACTTATTAGCTAAGACTTTAAAGCGTGAGCTTGGCAAAGAAGCTAGACTTGAGTATCGTATCATGGTCGATAGCGGAAACAACAAGAAAGGTTCAATGGATGTTCCGGCTAGCGGCATGAAAACTTACAATAACAACGAGATGAACTTCCCGTTGGTGATTGACAACCCTGTGAAAAATCCGTTTGTGATTCCTGGGTTGAAGAAAATGCAAATTGACCCTCAATTAAACCATAATTATACATTTGAATCCTTTATTGAAGGGGATTGCAATAGGGTAGCGCGCCGAGCTGGTAAAACAGTGGCTGAAAAGCCAGGGGCCAATTCCTTTAATCCTTTGGTTATTTATGGAGGAGTAGGTTTAGGTAAAACACATTTAGCCCAAGCTATTGGAAATGATGTAAAACGCATTCATCCAAACAAAGTGGTTTTATATGTGAGTTCTGAAAAATTCATTAATCAGTTCCAGGATCATAGTCGCAATAATGCCATTAATGACTTTATTCATTTTTATCAATTAATAGATGTCTTAATTATAGATGATGTTCAGTTTTTTAACAGAGCTGAAAAATCTCAAGATGCCTTTTTTGCCATCTTCAATCATTTACACCAAAGCGGTAAACAATTGGTTTTAACTTCTGATAAAGCCCCTAAGGATTTAGAAGGTTTACAAGAGCGTTTACTAAGTCGTTTCCGTTGGGGATTAAGTGCCGATATTCAAGTACCAGATTACGATACCCGTATTGAAATTTTGGAAAAGAAAATGAAGGCTGATGGTTTAGACATGCCAAAAGAAGTGGTGAAATATGTGGCCTACAATATTAACACGAATGTGAGGGAATTAGAAGGTGCGTTGATATCCTTACTAGCACAGTCTTCTTTGAATAAAAAAGAAATTGATGTTGAATTAGCGAAGAAGGTATTACGCAACTTTGTGAAAACAAGTAGTAAAGAAATTACCATCGACGCTATACAAAAAATGGTTTGTGAATTCTTCGAAGTACCTTATGATAAATTGTTACAAAAAACACGTAAGCGTGAAATTGTACAAGCGCGTCAAATTACCATGTACTTAGCAAAGGCTTTCACTAAGAATTCTTTGAAAACAATTGGAGAGCATTTTGGAGGACGAGATCATACGACGGTTATACATTCTTGCCAAACAGTGAAGGACTTAATGGATACCGACTCTATGTTCAGAGAGAACGTGATGGAGCTTACTCAAAAAGTGCAGTTAGCGGCTATGTAAGAAGCCCTTTGACCACTACAAATTATTAAATAACTATATTCTGGTCCGGAACGAACTTTATTTGAGTTTATTCCGGACTTTTTTTAGGTATTTAAGGCCAAGCTGCTTATTTTTGCAGCCC
>SHWX01000104.1 GCA_009693615.1 Chitinophagaceae bacterium
GGCACATGGTAAGCACCAAAACTTGCATTGGTAATTTGACCAGTTGCATGATCAAATTCTAGTTTCTCTGTAAGCGCCATTCCAATACCTCCTACTACTCCACCAATCATTTGGCTTCTAGCAGTTTTAGGACTTATAATTTTACCAGCGTCTCCAGTGGTCACTACATTTAAAATTTTAATACTGCCGTTTGTAGGGTTCACCGCTAGTTTTACATAATGAGATGAAAAAGAATTACTCGTAAATTTTAATTGTGCGGCTGTTTTACCATTAGATGTAATGGTTAAATCTATTTTTTCTTGATTGGCTAATTTTAATAAAGCGCTAATATCAATTTTAGTATTGGCATTCGTTTTAGAAATAACCATTTCATTTTTTACTTCCATTGCATCAGCTGTACTACCAGCAAATGCTGGTGCAAATTGAATGGCCATTTCTTTTAATTTTTGTTGCACCGTTCTGCAAGCTAAATCAACGGCAGAGCCCACTGTAGAAGTAGTACCAGAGCCACCTTGAGATGGACCCGGAGGTAAATCAGAATCGCCTAATTTGAATTTAATTTTTTGAATAGGCATTTGCATGGCATCGGATGCTATGATAGACATGCTTGTCATGGTACCAGGACCCATATCACTAACTCCACATTCTAATAATAATTTACCATCAATACTTAAAACAATTCTTACCGAAGCCGTGCCTTTACCTGCACCAAATACACCCACCGACATACCATAACCAATAAGCATGCCGTTTTCTTTTAAACTACCCGGCACTGTAGGACGGTTTTTCCATCCAATTTTTTCCATGCCATAAGCATAACAGTCTTTTATATTAATATCAGAGAAGGGTAATTTATTTTCTGGATTAACCGCTGTGAAGTTTTTAATTCTTAATTGAATGGGGTCCATCTTTAATTTATAAGAAAGCTCATCAATGGCCGACTCTAATGCAAAGCAACCCGTTGCTTCACCAGGACCACGCATCCAAATAGGCGTACTTAAGTCAAGTGGTAGTAAACTGTATTTAGTATCTACATTTTCACAAGCATATAAAAATTTAGAAGCCTCTACAATGCCTTCTCTAAAATCTTCATACCTAGATGTATTGCTTATGGCCTCATGTGAAATGCCTATAAAATTACCTGCAGCATCGGCACCAATGCCCACTTTCTGCCAAGACTGAGGGCGGTAGCCCACCAAGCTAAACATCTGAGGGCGGGTAAGTACCAACTTCACTGGTCTATTTATTTTTTTAGCCGCAATGCAGGCAGCAGGCACATGTGGCCAGCTTCTTAATCCACTACCAAAACCTCCTCCCACATTTTCAGCAATGACTCTTACATTTTTATCAACCAAGCCAAAGGCTCTAGCTACTGTAGACTGTGTACTCTTAGGACCCTGTGTTTTATCGTACAAAGTAAGTTTGTCCTCACCTTCCCAATAAGCAATAGTCGCAAATAGCTCCATGGCATTATGTACTTCAATAGGAATATTATATTCTCCTTCAACAAAAAAAGCTTGTTCTTTAAATTTTTTCTCAACACCTCTTTTATAATTAATAGGCGCTTTTAAATTAGTAGGCTCTAACCTTGCTTTATCAAAATTAGTTTCAAATTTTTCAACTTCATATTCTGCTTTTACAAAACGAATAGCTGCATTGGCGTTTTCAAAACTATCTGCCACTATTAAAGCAATGGGTTGTCCAAAGAAGCGTACTTTATTATCATATAAAACTTTAAAGCCTCTCCACTCAGAAACATTTTTAGGTCGCTCCGCTGCAATAGGATTATACCCAGGCACGGCAGGACAATTACCATAATATATAATGTCTAATATACCTGGCATAGCGATGGCCTTACTAATATCTAAATTTTTAATACTTCCTTTGGCAATGGTGCTTGTTACAAAAACAGCATAGGCCATATTAGGCAGCTTATGTTCTGCTGTATATTTTGCTTTACCATTTACCTTCTCGGCGCCATCTACGCGCTCGTCTTCTAGCAGTATTGTATTATTGATTGATTTCATAATGTTGAATTAAAGAGATTAAATTTTAACACCCGATTTAGCTACTTCTTCAATAGCATCAACAATGTTTTGATAAGCACCGCATCTGCAAATATTACTATCCATATAAGTTTGAATACTTTTTCTAGTTTTTGCATTGCCCTCTCTTACACAGGCTACTGCCGACATAATTTGTCCGCTGGTGCAATAACCACATTGAAAAGCATCGTTCTTTAAGAAAGCTGCCTGCATGGGGTGTAGCTTCTCTCCATTACTTAAACCTTCAATGGTGGTAATTTTATTATTTTGATTATTCAAGGCTAATTGAATACAAGACTTTACTCTTTTGCCATTGACATGAATCATACAAGCACCACATTGTCCCATCTCACATCCTTTCTTAGTGCCGGTATAGGTTAAGTCTTCTCTTAATAAATTAAGTATAGTTGTTCTTGCATCAATTTCAAGATTCATTAATTTACCATTAATAGTAATGGCTAATTTTTCTTTAGCAATAGGTAAAGGAATGACGCGCTCTACTGCAAAAGCTTTCACTAAACTAGTAGGCGTAAAATAAAGTGCTGCAATGGATGCAGATTTCTTCAAAAAGCCCCTTCTGCCATCATGCGAAGTACAGGGTTTCATAAGCGTAGGTTTGATGTAATTTACTAACGAAATTTTATACAATCTTCACATTGCGCGAAAAACTTTCTTCCAAAGAAATTAAGGTTTCTGTACGCTCAATGCCTTTGATTTTTTGTAGTTCGTCATGTAGTACAAAACGAAGTTGTTGAATGTCTTTGCATACAATTTCAACAAACATGCTATAATTACCCGTTGTATAATTGACACGCACTACTTGGGGGATATTTTTCAAGGCCAAGGCCACCGTATCATACAAAGAGCTCTTTTCCAAGTAAATACCAATAAAGGCAATAATATCATAGCCAAGTACTTTTAAATCAACGGCTAAGCGCTTGCCTTGCACGATGCCCAATTCCTCTAGCTTTTTAATACGCACGTGAATGGTACCGCCCGATACAAAAAACTGTTTGCCTAAGTCGGCGTAGGAAACTTCAGCATCCTGCATCATGGCTTGAATAATTTGCAGATCCAACTTATCTATGCTTTTGTCAATGTTCAATTTAGGATTGATTTTAGGCTCCATATTTATATAGTTTTAAATAATATGGCAATTTATTAATATTTTTCTATATTTTAAAGAATATACTTAAAATATTTGCAACATAAAGGCCAATACTTTAGTTTTGATTTATCAAATGAGGGAAAAGATTAGATAAAACCTCAAATGATGAGTTCTAAAATACTGTGGGGTGATGAAATTTTGGCAAACATGCCTCCTCGTCTCGGAGGTGAGGATAACGGGATAAACGTAACATAGAGCCGTCTAGTAATAGGCGACCAGGGTAGACCACTCAACTTTGTGTTATAGCTAACTGCCTCATGGAGGTTCGACCCCTCCCCCTACAGCAAAAAAAAGCCTTCTTGAATTTTCAGGGAGGCTTTTTTATGACCATTAGAGGTAACGCTGATGATGAATGGTACAATGAACAATTAATTCTAAAAACACATTAATTGTAATTTAAAAAAAATGGGATAAATTTAAGTATGAAAAGAAAAGCCTTTATAAAAAATTCAGCGTTAACAGCATTTAGTATTTCCACTTTTGGAATAAAAAATTCTTTTAGTAATAGTATGGCCACTGCTAATACTATTAAAGTAAATTCAAATCGTATATCAAATCGCATATTTGAATTAGCGAAATTTGGTTTGGACGATAAGGGACGCGGCTACAGGGTTGCCTATACAAAAGCGGATATAGAAGGAAGGGCATGGTTCATGGACTTGATGAAAAAAGCAGGGTTGAATCCAATAATTGATGCTGCAGGAAATATTATTGGTAAACGTAAAGGGAAGAACGCTTCATTAAAACCAATTGCTTTTGGCTCACATATTGATATGGTGCCAGACGGAGGTAACTATGATGGCACAGTAGGTTCAATAGGCGCATTAGAAATAATAGAGACATTAAATGAAAATAATATAATTACAGATCATCCGCTTGAACTGATCATTTTTGCTAATGAGGAAGGTGGAACTATTGGGAGTATTGCAATGGTTGGAAATTTAACTCCAGAAGGGCTTCTCCAAAAAAGTCAAAGTGGAGTCACTATGGCGGAAGGAATAAAAGCTATTGGCGGGAATCCTGATAATATTCAATCATGTATTCGAAACAAAGGAGACCTTTATGCTTGGTTGGAATTACATATTGAGCAAGGGGGAATTTTAGAAAGCGAAAACTTAAAGATAGGGGTGGTAGAAGGTATTGTGGGTCTTAGACATTGGATAGTTACATTGGAAGGTTTTGCAAATCACGCAGGTACTACTCCAATGAATAGGAGACAGGATGCGTTATTGGCAGCATCTAAATTTATCATTGCAGTCAATGAAGTGGTGAATAGTGTGGAGGGAAATCAAGTGGGTACGGTAGGGAAAATGGCATTACAACCTGGCGCGTACAATGTAATACCGGGTAAAGTAGTGCTGGGTTTAGAGATTCGTGATTTGTCAGATGATAAGATAGATATGCTCCTTGCACAAATTGAAAAACGTGCAGCAATAATTGCGAATGAATCTAAAGTAAAAATCATGTTTGAATTGCAAGCCAATGCTTCTAAGCCAGCATTAACCAATAAAGTTTTACAGCAAGTCATCTTTAATGCTTCAAATGAATTGGGATTAACAACAAAGCTTATGCAGAGTGGTGCGGGGCATGATTCGCAGGAAGTAGCTTTCATAGCGCCATCGGCCATGATTTTCATACCTAGTGTTGGCGGTATTAGTCATTCACCTAAAGAGTTTTCAACAATATTAGATATTGCAAATGGAACTAATGTACTTTTAAAAACAATATTAGCAATTGATAAGGGTATAGCAGGATTAGAAATCAATCATTAATAGGTACAGCTTATAGGAGATTTGTTACACGTCCCTCCTACAGCAACTTAAAATCCCTATTATATTGTAAAAATATAATAGGGATTTTTTATTTACTTTTCTGCTACCAGTGCGTCCACAAGTTTATTAAAAGAATGGATATGCGTTATATAAAATGCGCCTGTTCCTGGTCCTGAAAAACCAGTGTGTATTTTTCTTACTTCCCCTTTCTTATCAATAAAAATGGTGGATGGATAGCCAGCAATTTTATCTAATTGAGGTAAAGATTTTTCTGCTTTCAGTGGATCGCTTGGACCAACACCAGTATTCAAAATTGGATAGTTGATCCCAAATTGTTTTTTATATTTTTTTAATGCAGTATTTGCTTCTTTTGGATCTTCATAGTTTTCATAAGCCAATGCAATGACTTCAATCCCACGTGCTTTATTTTTTTGATAAAATTGTGTCATGAATCTTGTCTCATCCATGCAATTGGGACACCAGGATCCAAATAATTGAACAATCACCACTTTGTTCTTATACTTTTCAT
>SHWX01000105.1 GCA_009693615.1 Chitinophagaceae bacterium
CCGGAAGGAATGCTAAAACTGCACGACACGGTAAACTCACCATGGCTTGGACTGCTAATGGATACGGGTAATTTTCTTGAAGAACCATATGATAAACTTGAAAAAATTGCCTCAAAAACAAGCTTTGTTCAAGCGAAAACATATTACGGAGGCGGTGAGTGGTATTCGCTCGAACTTGATTATCCTAGAATTATTGATATACTCAAAAAAGTTAACTACCATGGTTATATATCTATTGAATTTGAAGGCAAGGAAGATCCACTTACTGGAGTGAAAAAAAGTGTGGATCTATTGAGAAAAGCAATAGGATAATTTTTTAACTAAGCAACAACTTAGCTCTTGAAATAATATTTTAGTTAATGCGCTTCAATCGAATCATATAAAATTCTAAATCATCAGGTGCGTTTAAAATAGTTGCTTTTGCACTCATTAATCCTTTTCCTTTTGGCAGCATAATGCGCCCCAAGTATAAGGGTTTAAAATCTTTTAAAAAAGATTCATCTCTTTTAACTCTATCGTTTTGAACACCAATAAGAGGCGTATTATTTGCTACAATAATTGGTTTGGTGACTAACCTGTTTTGAAAACTTAATTCAATTTTTGTACCAATATTTTTTTCGGAACAAGCGTAGTAAAATTCAATTTCGAATTCACCTTTTTCTAGAACTTCTATATTCCACAATATACTATCCTCTGAACTGCGCCATTGCTTATAATAACTATCATTAGGATGAATGCTTGAACGGACAATATTACCTCTCGCATTGGCTTCTGAGGCGGGTAAAACATCATTGATAAATAGTGGATCGCCAACGAGTAAAGGTCTTTCATCTGTGAGGGGTAGTGCTGCAACCACCTCATTTTCCCATTGTTTCTTTTTAAATAAAATATCATTGTATGATTCAGGATATATTTTTGCTACATCAGTTGTTTGCGCGGTATCACGAATCATATCATACAGTTGATTGCTGGCATCTAAGCGATATTGTGTTGTGCGAATACTGGTTTTGCCATTCCAGTAAGTAGGTATAAATCTGTTTTGTAAAGAGCTAGGATTTTGGCCCATTAATAATGGCGTTAAGTTAACTCCGTCAAAAGATTTTATGGTTTTGTATTGTATGCCAGACAATCCAAGCAAAGTGGGTAATAAATCAATACCGCCAGATAGGTTCTCTATTTTTTGAGATGCTTTGATGGTGTTTTTCCATTGTATGATTAACGGCGACCTTATGCCCCCTTCATCAGTGCTACCTTTGATACCTTTCATACCTCCATTCCATCTATTGCCATTAGGGCCATTGTCAGAAAAATAAACGATAATGGTATTTTCAATTAAATTCAATTTTTCTAACAGTTCTATAATCTTGCCTACATTCCAATCTAAATTTTCATTCATAGCTAATACAGCCTTTGTATGTTCAATATCTTCTTTATTAGGTAATGTTCCTTTTTGTACCAGTATTTTATCTTTATATTTTTGCCAGTATTCATCTGGAACCTGCATGGGGCTGTGTGGTGTATTATATGCGAAATAAGCAAGGAAAGGTTTTTTTTGGTTTTGTTCTATAAAATCTAATCCATGTTGTGTTAAATTATCTGTGATAAACCCCTTTGCTTGAACTATTTTTCCATTCATTTGCAATTGAGGATCAAAATAGTTTCCTAAATGCCCAATCGTAAATCCGTAAAATTCTTGAAACCCTCTTGCATTTGGATGATAAGGCCCTTGCGCACCATTATGCCATTTTCCAAATAGCCCTGTTGCATAACCCCTTTTTTTAAAAATATCAGCTATGGTAACTTCATCCAAGTTTAATCTTTCTTTGCCAGAAGCTACTCCATTCACGCCGCCTCTTAGATGGTATCTACCAGTAAGGAACTCTGCCCGGGTTGGAGAGCAAACGGGGCTTACATAAAAGTGGTTAAAAAAAGCACCACGCATTGCCATTTGATCTATGTTCGGTGTAGATGCCGCCTGGTTTCCAGTAAGACCAAGATCGCCCCAGCCTTGGTCATCAGAAAGTATGACAACTATATTAGGGGGTTGAGTAGCGTATGGCTGCGCAATACTGATTGTGTAAAAATGAAACAGTAAGCAAATAGAAAAAAGAAATTTCATGGAAGGTAAGGCTACCTTAATTTCATATTTACGGGGTCCCATTTGATAATTTTTTTACTAAAATAACTCTCATTACAAGCTAATGCAGGAGCTGCTGCTCTAAATCCAAACACCGCATCTTCTGTTACTGGCTTTCCTGTTCTTACTGAATCAAAGAAATTTGTAAAATGATCTAAATTAGCATTATACCCAATGGGTGCTTTGAAAATAATATCTTCTTTTGTTTTTCTTTTTCTTTGATCTAATGTCCATTTTGCATCATACTCTTTTTGCATTTCTTCTTGTATGCTTTTTGAGAAGGTAAATAAAGAATCGCCACCTCCACCAATACCAGGGGCCTCAGGCATTATGCTATGTTTTATAGTAATATTATTACCAGCTACTTCTATAAGCCCTTCAGAACCTACTAATCTTATTATTTCTTGACCACCAGTACCACTAATAAAATTCACTTGCAATGTCATTAAGAAAGCAGCATGCTCTTTAGTTTTTGGATATTGTAGCACACCTGACATTACATCTGGTAAATTTCTACCATCATTCCAGTAACTAAATTGTCCGGTGCTATAAATATTTTCAGGGCCATAAGAATTGGTTATGAAATGTGACCCACTTAATAAATGCACAAATAAATCTCCTGCAACACCTGTGCCCACTTCTTTAAACGCTCTCCACCAGAAAAATTTCTTAGCATCAAATTCCATTTTTGCGGTAGCCTCAATAAAGGTGTCCCAATTTGTGGTCATGGCATCTGCATCTTTAGGTATGGTATACTCCCAGGCACCAATAGAGCTTTGTCTGTCATACACTGCATTGACCATATTCAATTCTCCAATTTCTCCTGCAGCCAATAATTCTTTCGCTTTCGCATAACCAATACTGCTTACTCTTTGGCTTCCTACTTGTAATACTTTACCCGATTTTTTTACAGCTTCTATCACTGGAACACCTTCGCTAATTTTATAAACCATTGGTTTTTCACAATACACATGCTTGCCTTTTGCTAAGGCGTCTATTGTAATACGAGCATGCCAAACATCAGTTGTACAAATTAATACGGCGTCAATATCTTTTTTGTCGAGTAAATCCTTATAATTAATAGTGGTATACAATTCTTTTCCAAATTCTTCTCTTGCATTTTCTAACCTTCCAGTATATAAATCACAAATGCCTGCTAATTCAACACCTGGAACTTTTAGTGCTGTTTTTAAATCGTTGTGGCCTTGTATGCCATATCCTATAACGCCAATTCGTATTGTATCGTTTGATGAAATTTTTCTATTATATATTAACATACGTTCTTCCGCATTGGCACTTGCTGCCAAAGAAGAAAGGGGCGAAGCGGCTGCTAAAAAACTAGTTACACCAATTTGTTGTAGAAATTTTCTTCTTGAATTTAAACTGTCGTTTTTCATAGGTAGAATTTATTAATTTAAATATAGCATTCAAACATTGTCTAGCTTACTTATTTTTGGGTGCTGGGAGAAAACCACTCTTGCTTAGGTCCTCAAATAATTTCTTTACTTTTTCTGTACCGTTTAAAGGATTTATTTCATAGTAAAAATATAGTTCTTCATCGGTTTTATGTATGGCATTTTCTTGAATAGCTCCTTGTGATTTATATTCTGCAATTACCCAGTCTGCTACAATTTTGTAGCTTAATTTATCATTTTCAGCAAATCTATAGGCCCTATTTAATCTAAATGGAGGAACATTCGTATTAATTTTACTTATGTCAATGCCTGGTATTCCTGTCAAAACAGGGTCGGCATTACCATTCATCTTACTGGCTCCTGCAATAATGATTGGCTTCTTACTCCCTTTATAACGCTCAACTGCTCTTAGGCCCATGATCACTGAAGTAATATGATGACCATGTTGTCCTGTTCTTGGAGACATAGTAATAATAAAATCATACTCTCTTTCTGCAAGTAATTTGTCTAATCTTTTTTCAATGAAACTAATATCCCAATTTTTACCATATAAATAAGGCTCATAATTAGTAGAATAAAGGTCATCTGGTTGTTCCATAAAATAAATATTTCTTACCCCAAGTATTTTAGCAACATTTATTATTTCTTGTTTTCTAATAATAGCAATATGGGTTCTAGCTACAATGGAATCGGTCAAGGGTATGCCATAATAAATTGCTCCTAGTTGTGCATCCGCAAAACCCCCAGCACCATCAGTCATTACAGCCATATCAACAGTACCTTTCAATTCTTTGGTTATTTTAAACATTGCAACAGAAATTGAACTCTCATCGTCTGGATGTGCAGTAATTACCAATACTTTTGGGCCTTGTGCAGAAGTAGATAATCCAATAAGTAAAAAAATTAAAAAGAAAATAGTTTTTTTCATAAATAAGTTTTTCGTTAAAATTTAATATAAGATGCCATGATTTATTAATCTATCCAATTTAGTCAATACAAGTTATAAAAACTTTGTATGTGAGACAATTTTAATTTTTAATTCCACCCACCACCACCATTTCTGTAAACTAATTCTTAGCTCCTTCTTTATCTTTTTCTTTATCCTTTTCCTTCATTCTATCTAAATAGCTAACTCCATCAGTGATCCATTTTTCAGCAGGCTTACCCAATAAATAATGATCAAACCATTCTCTTTGTCTTTTTTGATAATCAATTTGATTTTCTTTCTTGGTAAAATTATGGTTCTCATCTGCATAAACTAGCATTACAAAAGGCTTTTGCATTCTGCGCATGGTACCATACATTTCAATACCTTGATGCCAATCAACAGCTCCATCTTTATCTCCAAATGTCACTAATAAAGGAGCTTTAATTTTACTTGCATTAAACATAGGTGAGTTGCGAATATGCGCCTCTGTTCTTTCATACCAAGGGCCATCAAATCTACCTTGACTAGTTTCAAAAATTTTCTGATCAGGTGTGCCGCTATTCCAATAAATAGACAATGACATACTAATTAAATCGGTTAAAGGAGCGCCGGCAATGGCTGCTTTAAAGATATCGGTTTGTGTCACTAAGAACGATGCTTGATAAGCACCCCAGCTATGTCCCATAATACCCACTTTGCTCGCATCAATCATTCCTGTTTTTAAAACTTCTTTCACAGCAGGCACCACACAATTAACAGCACTCATTCCAGGATCATTGGTTTCGTATACTATATCTGGTTGAAATACAAAATATCCATTGGTAGTGAAGTTGGTAGTATTGTAAGGTCTTCTAATACTTGGTGCAACATATCCATGCACATTATTAGATAAAATTTCATAAATATAAACAACCATTGGATATTGTTTACTTACGTCATAATTAGCAGGATAATATAATGCACCTTGCATTTTCTTACCAGACTTATTTGTAAATGAAATTAACTCACTCTTACCCCAATAATAATT
>SHWX01000006.1 GCA_009693615.1 Chitinophagaceae bacterium
CCAGCTTTTAGAAATTTAAATCCTAATTATCCCTTAGTGCCTAAAACTTATTTTTCAGGAGGCGCAGGTTTGTCTTCTACTGCCTATGACTATGCAATCTTTTTGCAAATGATATTGAATAATGGAAAGTACAATGGTAAACAAATTATAGCGCCGCGCACTGCTGCCATTATGGTAAGCCCTCAAATAGATTATAAAACCAATGGCAATGACGATTTTAGTTTAGGCTTTTCTGTTACTTCAGAAAAATCGGCTCGTTTAAATTCAAGAAATAAGGGTTCATTTTCTTGGGGTGGATATTATGGTACGAATTATTGGGCCGACCCAGTGGATAATTTAGTAGTATTAGTGATGACACAACATTCACCTAATTCACATGGCGATTTAACCAATAAAATTGAAAGAATCATTTATGGAAGTATGGTGAAGTAAAACTTACCCATGAGCTTTGTCCAAATGTTTAATAAGATCTGTCTTACTCCATTTTTTGGTGTCTACTATCCAAGCACCTGTATGCTCATAAATATTCGTTAGTATATCCCAGGCCTGTGACATTAAACTTTTTTTAATGGCTGAATTTTTATAGACTTTATTCAGCTCCACTTTCCCAACGATTTCTCCATTTAATAAATAGGCAGTTTGATGAAATATCTTACCCACTACTTTGTTGTTTTTGCCAAAAAAACAATCTCCAATTAAAATGCCAATCACTTTTTCTTGCTCTACATCCAATATCATCATATTTTGAATATAAGCAACCGTTTCTTTGTTTTGATTTTGGATAAGATACATAGTATAAAAGTAAGTGGTTAATTAAAGTTATAGAGATAGTTACTTAGTTTGATAGTTTGTTTGTTAATCATTTAGTTCTTGTTTTAACTAATCATTCAACAAATTAAGTCTTAAGCTACTTGATTATACGGAATTTGTTGCATTAATAGTTTAACAATCTCTTCTGTTGAATGGGTTAATTTGAATTGAATATTATTGTCAGCTTGAATCCATTCAGTAAATACTTGATTAAAATTTTTATCTATTTTTTTAATAACGGTAACACCCAATTTTTGCAAGGCAGCTGCATTACATTGTTGTTCAAAATGATTTAATATAGGTATACTTAAAAGTTTCTTTTTCAAATACAAAGCCTCTGCTGGCGTTTCAAAACCACCCGCTGTTATAATACCATGACATTGTATTAAACTATGCGTAAATGTTTTATTGTCGATAGGAAGTAGCTTTAAATTTTTATAATTAGTTGGCTGCTTCACTTCTTTTGTAAAAATTTCGAAATTAAATTTTGACTGTGTCAATAAATAAGGGCTTAAAACAGCAATTGAATACTGAGGTAAATAAACAGTGATATGCGCATTGTCTATAGGTGTTGCATTTATAATTTCGTCTTTGATAATAGGATTATAAATATTTTTATCATAGGATTCGAAATGCAAGCCCAGGTAGTCTCTACTTCTTACAAATTTATCAAGTATTAAATTTCCAATAGGATTAAAGGTATTAGCCCTAGGCGTTAATTTACTTTGAAAACTTGCTTGGTGACCAAATTGAATACTTTTTTTCTTTTTAAGAGAACATGCAAGCGAGGTTATAAATTCAAAGTCATTAATAATAACATCGTATTTTTCTACGGGTAAGGCCTTGGCTTCTTTGTAAATATTAAAACTTAAAGATTTTGAAATTTTACCATAATCCATACCACCTGTGGTCTTATAATGCAGGCTAATACCATCACTCTTATACTTAATGGGAAGTGGTGTTTGTAATTGCGCATTGGAACCACTCAGAAAAAAATCAACTTCTCCATACTTTTTTAAATAGGGATATAACTGCTCTGCCCTACTAATATGGCCATTACCTGTTCCCTGTATTGCGTAAAATATTTTCATGAATCAACTTAATTATATCGACACTTGAAATGCCACTTCCTTGGTCATTACACTTAACTCTTCTCTTAAATTGATAATTTTATTTTTCTTACTTCCCTTCTCTTCTTCAAATTGTTTAGGGTCATAATGATATAAGGTCCAAGCATTATCATAATATTCTAAAGAGGTTAAATTTTCAATCCAATCTCCACTATTTAAATACGTGACAGTTCCTTTATCAGTTGTCACCACACGTTGTTGTGGCTGATGAATATGGCCACATATCACATATTGATAATTATTTTCAATCGCTAATTCTGCTGCAGTTTGTTCAAAATTATTAATCCAAGAAACGGCTTTTTTAACCCCGTTTTTCACACTCTTACTCAAACTCATTTTTTCTTTACCCATTAATTTTAAAGTCCAATTCAAAATACTATTAATAAGTATAAGTAAATCGTAACCATAGCCTCCCAATTTTGCAATTATTTTGGCGCCGCCTTTTGTTGTTCTGTCAAATACATCACCATGGAATACCCAATTCTTTTCACCGTTTATTTCAAAGACAACTTTATCCGTTAGTTTAATATTGCCCATTTCAAAGTCGGCATATTTACGCAAGGCTTCATCATGATTGCCTGTGATATAAATAACCTTGGTATCCTTACTGGCCATGCTAAAAATTTGCTTAATCACGGCCATATGACTCGCTGGGAAATAGCGTTTATTAAACTGCCAAATGTCTATAATGTCCCCATTTAAAATAAGTGTTTTGGGTTTGATGCTCTTTAAGTAATTTAATACTTCTTTTGCCTGACAACCAAATGTGCCTAAATGCAAGTCGCTTACAATACATATCTCCATTGGTCTTTTGTCCATGGGTTATAGTTTATGTAAAAAACGACTAATTGTATAACTTGAATATGTCTGTATTGTTAACTTAGTATTACCAAATTGTAACCAGAATATTACTAAATAGATCTTTGCTAATTTTATAGCTTAATTTTACAACGAAATTTAGATACAGATGAAGAATAATTACATTCCTAGAGATATTAGTTGGCTTAGCTTTAATGCCCGTGTTTTACAAGAAGCCAACGACCCAACTGTTACTTTAAAAGACAGAATTCGTTTTTTAGGGATTTTCTCTAATAATTTAGATGAATTTTTCCGAGTGCGTGTAGCCACACTTAAAAGAATGGTTGAATTAATTGACAAAAAGAAATCACTTAATATAGATATTTTAGAATCACCTAATTTAATATTAGATGAAATTCAAAAAGTAGTACTAAAGCAACAAAGCGAGTTTAATCGTATTTGGAACAATATCAACAAAGAACTTATTAAAAGAAAGGTTGTTATTATTAATGATAAAAAGTTAAACCTTACTCAAAAAATATTTGTACGCAACTACTTCGATGATGTAGTTCGCCCTTATATTATTCCTTTGATGATTGAGAATTTACCTGAGCTACCCTATTTACGTGATAAGAGTTTGTACTTAGCCATTGTCATGAGAAATAAGCAAAACGCTTATCATGAAAAATTTGCTTTAATTGAAATACCTTCTAAGTCCATAGGTCGCTTTGTCATTCTTCCTTCTTCAAAAGGAACCAAGGCCATTATATTATTAGAAGATATTATTAAGTTTAATTTACCCATTATATTTTCGCATTTTAAATTTAATCATTTCGACGCCCATGTATTTAAAATTACCAAGGACGCTGAAATTGATTTAGACCAAGAAGTAGGCTTAAATTTTGTAGAAAAAATTTCCAAAGGTGTAAAAAATAGAAGAAAGGGAAAGCCAGTTCGATTTGTGTATGATAAAGAAATGAACGCCGAACTATTAGACTACTTAATTCAAAAATTACATCTTACGCGTAAAAGCAGTATTATTCCGGGAGGTCATATTCATAATTTCAGGCACTTCATGGACTTCCCTGATGTACTCGTAGAAAAACAAGAAAGACCAAAGCCCTTCCCACATCCTGCTTTTAGAAATAAAACCCAGGTCTCTGAAGTAATATTGAAAAAAGATGTGATGCTCCACTTCCCTTATCACAACTTCGACCCTGTGATTGATATGTTAAGAGAAGCAGCGATGGATGATGATGTTATTTCTATTAAAATAACTGCTTACCGTTTAGCAAGTAACTCTAAAGTGATTAATGCACTTATCAACGCTGCTAGAAATGGAAAAGAAGTGACTGTCTTTTTAGAATTAAAGGCAAGATTTGATGAAGAGGCGAATTTAGAATGGAAAACCATAATGGAGGAAGAAGGCGTTAAAGTGTTAGTGGGTATACCTAATGTGAAAGTGCATGCTAAAATATGTATCATTCAAAAAAGGGTTGAAAATAAATTAGTGCAATACGGATTTATTAGCACAGGTAACTTAAATGAAAAAACGGCAAGGGTTTATGCCGATCATTGTTTATTAACGGCTAACAAAGCCTTATTAATGGAGGTGAACAAGGTATTTACTTATTTATCTAATTGGCAATTAGGGGGCAAGCCTATTGAAAAAAGAAAGCACTTATTAATTTCTCCAATTAGTATGCGTAATAGTATTATGCAATTAATTAATGAAGAAATAAAATATGCAAAACAAGGGCATCCTTCTCAAATTACGGTTAAACTTAATTCATTAAGCGATCAAATTTTACTAGACCAACTAAATAAAGCCATTAAAGCTGGCGTAAAAGTGAACTTAATTATTAGAGGTATACTTACCTTAAAAGAAGGTATGGAGAAATCAAAAAATCCTATTAATGCTATTAGTATTGTGGATCAATACCTAGAACATGCACGTGTAATGATATTTCATAACAAGGGAAAAGAAAAAGTTTACATTTCCAGTGCCGATTGGATGGTAAGAAACCTAGACCACCGCATTGAAGTAGCTGTTCCTATTTTAGATGTAAAAATAAAAAAAGAATTAATTGATATTATTAACATTCAATTAAAAGATAATCAAAAAGCAAGGATTTTAGATACAGATTTAAACAATAATTATGTACCTTCCCTTAGAACGAAAAAGGTGAAATCTCAGGTAGAAACCTACCATTACTTAATAGGAAAAAAATAGAATCAAATTGATACTCGCAGCTATAGATATTGGAAGTAACGCAGCAAGATTACTTATTTGTGAAGTCATAAAAAAAGGAAAAGAAGTCACTTTTAATAAATTAAATCTATTAAGAATTCCGGTTCGATTAGGTTTTGATGTTTTTGAAAAAGGAAGCATTGGCGGGCAGAAGAGAAGAATGCTTATTAATACTATTAAGTCTTTTAATAATTTAATGAAGGTATACGAGGTGGATCATTATATGGCTTGTGCTACAAGTGCTATGCGTGATGCAGAAAATGCCAAAGAAATTATCAAAGAAATAAAATTCGAAACAAGTATTGAAATTGAAGTTATTACTGGAGAATTAGAAGCTGAAATTATTTACGAAAACCATATTGCCGAATTTTTAGATAACAATAAAAGTTATTTATATGCAGATGTAGGCGGCGGTAGTACCGAACTTACTTTATACCATAAAGGAAAAATAATTATTCAAAAGTCATTTAATATTGGAACCGTTCGTTTGTTAACCAATAAAGTAAAGGACAGCACATGGGAGGAGATGAAAGAAACCCTTAAGGACTTGTCTAAAAAATACGATGATATCATAGGTATTGGTTCGGGCGGCAATATCAATAAAGTATATTCTATTGCAGGCGCCAAGCCAAGTAAATCATTGACATACGATGAAATCAAAGACATTTATAAGCAAATGGAGCCTTTAACTGTGGAAGAAAGAATGAAACAGTATACGATTAAAGAAGATAGAGCTGAGGTTATTGTGCCCGCCTTGAAAATATATAATGCCATTTGCAAATGGAGCAATATCAATGAAATGCATGTGCCTAAAATAGGCTTGGCGGACGGACTCATTCATCATTTATATGATATGGTGGAGGATTAATTGTAGTATATTTAATTAACCTAAATATACATTCCATGAAAAAGTACTTTTTTCTACTACTTGCTTTTACTCCCTTTTTATCCTTTGCGCAATCAACGGATTCTGCATGGGTCGTTAATAACTATACCAAAACAGAAACCATGGTGCCCATGCGTGATGGTACTAAATTATTCACCACTATTTATGCGCCCAAGGACAATACAGAAAAGCATCCTATTTTATTAGAGAGAACGCCTTATTCATGTTGGCCATATGGTGAAAATATTTTTAGATCTTATTGGTACTCACCAAGAATGTACTTTTTAAAAGAAAATTATATTCTTGTTATACAAGATGTACGCGGTCGTTGGATGAGTGAAGGAAGTTTTGAAGATGTAAGACCTTATATTCCCAATAAAAAACCAGGTCAAATAGATGAAGCTACCGATACATACGATGCCATTGACTGGATGGTAAAAAATGTAAACAATAATAATGGCAATATAGGTGTGTTTGGTATTTCCTACCCTGGTTTCTATGCTACACAAGCAACACTAAGTAATCACCCAGCTTTAAAAGCTGTCAGCCCA
Organism: Chitinophagaceae bacterium; assembly: GCA_009693615.1. Taxonomy (GTDB): domain Bacteria; phylum Bacteroidota; class Bacteroidia; order Chitinophagales; family Chitinophagaceae; genus Sediminibacterium. The sequence goes on from SHWX01000006.1 coordinate 6,427, forward strand.
CAAGCGCCCGTAACAGAATGGTTTATTGGAGACGACTTTCACCACAATGGTGCCTTTATGCTTGCAGATGGTTTTGCTTTTTATGCAGGATTTGGAAAGCCAAGACCTAAGCCTACCACTGTTGGACCCACAGGATTTAATTTCACCAATCCCGATAATTTCGATTTTTATTTACAAACAGGCGCCATCACTAATTTTACAAAATTAATGGGCGATAGTATTCAATTTTGGAATGATTTAATGGCACATCCTAATTATGATGAATTTTGGCAAATAAGAAATGCAAGAAAACATGTAGAAGACATTAACCCAAATATTGCTACTTTAATTGTGGGTGGTTTATATGATGCAGAAGATTGTTTTGGTGCATGGAATTTATACAAGGCTATTGAAGGCAAAGCGAAGAATAATAATAAACTAGTAATGGGTCCTTGGTACCATGGACAATGGGCAAGCAATGATGGCACTCATTTAGGTAATGTACAATGGGGATCTAATACCAGCGAATGGTATGGTCAAAATATAGAACTGCCTTTCTTTAATTATTATTTAAAAAATAAAGGAAGCATTGATCAAATTAAAGAAGCCAATATCTTTTTCTCGGGTTCTAATGAGTGGAGACAATTACCCACTTGGCCAGTGGCTGATATGAAAATGCAAGCCTATTTATTAAGTGACCACGGCAATTTAAAAGCAGGTAATAAAGCCACTACTATTAAAGGTTTTGAAGAATATATTAGCGACCCTGCTAAACCTGTTCCTTATATTTCTGATAACTATATGATGAAAAGCAAACCTGCAAGACATTACAGAGAATACATGGATGATGATCAAAAGTTCACTTCAAGAAGAACCGATGTGTTAGTGTATAAAACACCTGTACTAACTGAAGACCTAACCTTGGGTGGCCCCGTGGTGGCCGACTTAATGGTGGCTATGTCTGGTACCGATGCCGATTTTGTAGTGAAACTAATAGATGTATACCCAGATAATTTTGAATACGAGAATAGTGATAAAGATTATTTAATGAGTGGGTACCAACAACTTGTTAGAGGAGAAATAATGAGAGGTAAGTATAGAAATAGTTTTGAAAAGCCAGAAGCCTTTCTACCGAATAAGCCCACTGCTGTTAAGTTTACTTTACCTGATATTGCGCATACATTTAAAAAAGGCCACCGCATGATGATTCAAATACAAAGTAGCTGGTTCCCACTTGCAGATAGAAACCCACAACAGTTTATGAATATTTACGAAGCCAAAGATAGCGACTTTAAAAAAGCAACTATTCGTATTTACCATGACGCTTCTGTGATTCAGTTGCCAGTGTTAAAAAATTAAAGTGCTCTACTCAAAAGCCTTCTTCTATTGTAGAGGAAGGCTTTTTTATTATTTTGAATTTATATAATCTTAAAAATACTCAACTATATATTTTAATTGAGTATAATTTTTTTAAGATCGGCTGTAAGATTTTCAAATTCATCTGTGGCATTATTACATAAAATAATAAGTGTGGCTCTATTTTCTAGAAAGCGTATAATAATTGTTTTGTAGCCTGGATTATCTCCATTATGCCAAACAATATTTTCATTAGGTATAAGCTCCCATCCAAAACCATAATTAGAAATTTTGCCAGTACTTAATTTCATAGGCTTGAACGCTTCGGCCAAAGTACTTGGTTGAATTAATTTACTAGTATACAAGGCCTGGTCCCATTTTAATAAATCTTCTACCGTAGAACTAATTCTTCCGGGTCCCTTTCTATTGCCTAACCAAATAGTATAATTAGAAGAAGGGAAAGAGTCGGCTCTTATGTAGGCATTTTTTTCTGGTACAAATACATGTCCTAATGCAAAATTAGAAATAGCCGCTTTCTCTTCCAAGTTTCTAATACCTGTGCTTTTCATTTTTAGTTTATTAAAAATTTCAGTATTGCAAAATTCAATAAAATCGCGGCCACTTAGTTTTTCGGTAATACTTGCTAGTATAACAAAGCCAGTATTACTATATAAGTATTGAGCACCTGGTTTAAATAATTTTGGAGGTGCATACTTGTTTAAATAGGCAATGATATCGGTATTGTTAGCCACCTTAGATTTATCCCAATGTTCGTCCATAATGGCCTGGTAGTCGGGAAGGCCGCTGGTATGCGTAAGTAATTGTCGAATGGTAATGCCTTTATAAGGAATTTCTATATACTTTTCCGCTAGTTCATCGTACTGCAATAAACCTTTTTCATGTAGCATCATGATAGTCATGGCCGTAAATTGTTTGCTTACCGATGCCAATTCAAATATAGTTGAGCTTTCTAAAGGTGTTTGATTCGCATATTCAATAAACCCATTCGCCTTTTTATATTTTATTTTTCCTTTTTCGGCAATCAGTACTACCCCACTAAATTTATTCTTTGCAACTAAATTATTAATGGTAGCATCTACTTTAGCGTAATCAGTTTTTTGGCTAAATGCAGTGAACTGCGTTGTTAATAGGAATACAAAAGCAGCGCAAAATAATTGGAGCAGTTTTTTCATAAAATATAAATTGTGATTATAAATAAACTAGGTTATAAATACCTAACAAATTAAACTTTTTCATTCAATATATGCTTAATTATAGCTAATTTTAAAAAATGACGATTACCTTATTTCTTATTTTATTAATCATAGGTGCCATTGTTGGCTATTATTCAGGATTAATTGGCACAGGAGGTAATATTATTCTCATTCCTGTATTTGATATTCTATTTCATTATTTAAAAATTCCTGAAACAGAAGTTGTAAAATTTATGATAGCGCATTCTTTTTTTATTACCGCCTTCACAGGACTAAGTGTTAGTTACAAACAATTCAAAGCAAAAAATTTGCATGTAAAAGAAGTCCTCTATATAAGTATAGCTGGAATGATTACTGCTTTTTTTCTGACTGAATTTATTAAAAATGGTAATTGGTATCATAAATCCGATTTCGACTTGGTGTTTTTCACTTTACTATTAATACTAGCTATAAGAATGTTGTTTTTTAAACAACCTCCCCCTCCCATCAATGATAATAATTTAAACAAACCTTATTTCCCCCTTATTGGAATAGTAGCAGGGCTTATTTCTTCTTTATCAGGGCTTGGTGGGGGCATTATTGTAATACCTATTTTAACAGACATCTTAAAAACGCCCTTAAAAAAAGCTAGTTCCATTTCCATTGGTGTGGTGGCTATGTTAGCGCTTCCTATTAGTATAAGTTATTTAACTATTGATGCGAGGTCCGCTATGAATCATATCTTACCCATGCAAGTAGGTTATGTTTCTATGTTTATTGCAGCGCCTGTATTAATAGGCGTGTTCTCTACCACAGGCTGGGGTGTGCGCACTGCTCAAAAAACCGATCCCAATAAATTAAGACTTATACTAGGCTTAGTGGTAATTGTCCTTTGCGCTAAAATGGTCTATGGGTTTATTGCAAAATATTAAGCGTTTAATTTCAGCAGTCTAAAAAAATCTTTTTCGTTGAATTCTATCACTTCCCCTGGTTGCATGGAACCTATATGTATATCTTCAATACTTGTTCTAATAAGTCGAATGCATTTATGATTTACAGCAGCTACCATTTTACGCACTTGATGAAACCTGCCTTCCGTTAAAGTAATTTCCAACCATGAATTTTCTGCATTTTTGTGCAAGGGTTTTTCTACTGCAGGTAAGTTTTTTGGGGTATCAATAAGAGCAACCTTGCATGGAGTGGTTCTAAAAATTTGTCCATTGGTGGCACTTATCTCAATGCCGCTTGCTAATTTTTCTACAGTAGCAGGAGCAACTATATTTTTTACTTGCACTAAGTAGGTTCTATTATGTGGCAAAGGACCTTGAAATAAAAGTTTGGTAATTTTTTTATTGGTGGTAAGTAATAATAAACCTTCTGAATTTTGATCTAATCTTCCTATGGCATGTGTGCCTTCTGGAAATACAAAGTCTAATTGATGCAATAAATTAACCTCATGTGTACTTACAAATTGCGAAACCATATTCACGGGCTTGTATACAATAAAATATCGATGAGCTTGCATAGCACCAAATTACTTAATATTGCATATGCAACAAGCTTCGAACGATCCTTTACATGGGAAAACCCTAGAATATATAGTCACTGAACTAGTGAAATATTTCGGCTGGGAGGACCTTGGACAGCATATCCCCATTAATTGCTTTAATAGCAACCCCAGTATTCAATCTAGCTTAAAATTTTTACGTAAAACACCATGGGCACGCACCAAGGTAGAGCAGTTGTATATTAGAACACTTCGCCCAGGTTCATAAATATTCCCTTTGAGCCACCTTGCCCAATACCATAATCAATAGCAACACTAGTATTGGAATGTTTGTTTAATTTAATACGAATACCCGCACCATAGCCAGGTAAAATGCTTTGTAAAGGTTTACCCTGCATTTCAGAAACCGATTGCATATTAGCAAATACAACGCCTCCTAAAAATCCGTTCTCTGTAATACCAAAACGATATTCAGATTCAGCAAAAACAAATTTATCTCCTCTAAACCTTCCTAGTATATAACCCCTGCCTGTATTGTTATAAGTATCTGCAGCGGTAGATGGTAAATCTAAATAAGGTTGTTTGCCCTTAATGGTAAAAACATTATAAGACCAAAAAGCTAAAATATTTTTACTGCCCATTGGAAAAGGAATATACTTTCTATAATCTAATATAATAGACTGCCAATTTTGATCACTTCCTAAAAATTTTGCATTATTACGATAAATTAAATTCAAATAACTACTATTAGGGGCAGGATTTGAAATTTGCATTCTAGTATCGTATAATACATTGAGTGTTGCACCAATAGAACTAGACTGCTTTGTAAAACCATATTCATTAAAGCCCACTATGGGCTTATTGAGGGTAGTGGTATCCGTTATATTCCAATGGTAGTCTATGTTTAGGCCCGGTCCAAAATATAAATTAGGGGCAATTCTTTTTACAATAGACTGATGCATTTTAATATAAGAGTAGTCCAAATTGTTAAATAATTTCAAATTGCTAGCACTTCCTAATCCAAAATCCTTTTGAGGAAATTTTAAATAATTCCAATCCGTAGTAATTTTAAAAGAATTATTCTTCATCCAAAAATTAGAAACTAATTGTGTAATGACTTGTTTGTTTTGGGTATACTTTAAGGTAGAAGAAACACTTGAATGATTATCGGTACTATTTTTAGTAGGGAAAATAATATCAGCATTCAGTGAAGTTGCAAAACCAGTTGCTAGGCTGTATTCAGGAGCAGGAATAAAAGTAATTAAGGTTTTGTTCTGCGTTTTATCTTGACTGCGTATTTTATTCACTTTCAAAATGCGGTACAAGCCATCCACAAAGTCCACCATGGAGTCTAAACCTGGTTGTTTATACAAACCCAAGGTGAAAATATTTTTCTTATGGATGGATGGATGGCCTAGGGTAGTATCCTGCGCAGTTAAGTTTATAGAAATAAAGAAAGAAACTAAGAAGGATAATTTAATAAGACTCCATTTCATATGCTAGTAAGTTAGATCTAAAATTTGCTTACAATGTATTAGCTTGTAATGGCGTAAAGGTAGTTTAAATGCCTATGAATTCTTGCTTTCATTGGTTGATTAGCTGACCATGGGCTATACACCGCTCATGTAATGAGCAATAAAATTCTATAAAAATTCAAAATATTATTAATAGATTTACGATAGCGATTTCACAAACACTTAAAACCACAAAATCATGAGTAATAATCGTAGAAATTTTATAAAAAATATTGGGGGCTCAATGGCATTATTGGCTGTTGGAAATGCCGCTAGCGCAAGTACAAATACAACAAACGCTTCCATTTTACATTCAAAAATTAAGGTAAGCGCCAACGATAAAATACGCATTGGCTTAATAGGCTCTGGTATTATTGGACATTTTGATACCAAGACTGCTTTACAAATACCCGGTGTAGAACTAGTAGCAGTTTGTGACTTATACAAAGGTCGTTTAGAAGGCGCTAAAGAAACCTGGGGCAATCAAATTTTCACCACCCAAGATTATAGAGAATTATTAGCACGTAAAGATGTAGATGCGGTTTTAATTTGCACACCAGATCATTGGCACCAAAAAATTTCAATAGATGCAATGCGCGCAGGCAAACATGTGTATTGTGAAAAACCAATGATTCAAAAAATTGAACAAGGTTGGGGTGTTATTAATGCGCAAAAAGAAACGGGTAAAGTATTTCAAGTAGGAAGTCAGATGGCAAGTTCAGTAGGTATATTAGAAGCAAAAAGAGTATTAGCCGCAGGTGCTATTGGAGAATTGACAATGGTAGAATCGTTTTGTGATCGCTCCGATGCAAGAGGTGCATGGAATTATTCTATTCCAACAGACGCCTCCCCTGAAACAATTGATTTTGATACTTTCTTAGGGGCTGCTCCTAAAGTTCCTTTTGAAGCAAAGCGTTTTTTCAGATGGCGTAATTATGGTGCCTATGGAACTGGTGCTGCTGGAGATTTAATTGTGCATTTACTAACAGGTATACATACTGTAACGGGTGCAGTAGGGCCTGAAAAAATTATGAGTATTGCCGATTTAAAATTATGGAAAGATGGCAGAGACTCTTTTGATATCATAAATGCAGTGATGAATTATAAAACCACTGAGAAACATAATGCATTTCATGTAGTGACAAGAGTAAATTTAACTGACGGAGAAGGCAAGGGGCCTTTTGGAATTAAATTAATTGGAACCGAGGGGGTGATAGAATCCTTTGGCAATGACCTAGTGGTGAAAACCTTGAAAAGACGCGCTGTACCTGGTTATGGTGGTTACGATTCTTTTGATAGTTTCTCTAATAAACAAAAAGAAGATTTTAAAAAATGGTATCAGTCCGAGTATGGTAATAACACAGAGGGTGGTTATGATATAGGAAAAGAAACTAAATTTGAAGCCCCTGCTAATTACGATGATAGACTAGACCACATGATTGTATTTTTTAACGCTATAAGAACAGGTAGCAAAATTTACGAAGATGCTTCTTTTGGTTTGAGAGCCGCAGCACCTGCCATTGCTTGTAATTTAAGTGCGCAGCAAAACAAACCTATTTTGTGGGATCCGATTGGAATGAGAATAGTATAATTATTTTTTATCTTCTAATTCGTATTTAACAAAAGCAAACTTCTTGCCATCGGGTGACCATGATGGAACATTGATTGTCCCCTGACCTCCAAAGAAAGGCTCTGTTAAATCCTTGATGGTTTTATCTTCTAGGTTAACCAGTCTTAATTTCACTTGCTTACCAAAAGGGTGCTGCTGTCCTTGGTCCTCTATATAACTTATAATAATTGCTTGTTTACTATTTGGGCTAATATGTGCAAACCAATTGGAATAATTATCAAAAGTCACTTGCTCTGGCTTGGATCCATCGGGACGCATTCTCCAAATTTGCATCTTGCCTGTTCTAAAAGAATTCATATAAATATATTTTCCATCAGGGCTATATTCAGGACCATCATCCAAACCTTCTGCATCTGTTAATCTTGTTTCTTCACCGCCCTCAGTACTCAAAGCATACACATCATAATTGCCCCCACGCTCCGCACAATAAACAATGGTTTTTCCGTCTGGAGAAACACCATGCCAATAAGAAGGTGTATTCGCTGTAAGTCTTATGGGGGTGCCTCCTTCACTTGCTACTTTAAAAATAAAGGAAGAGCCTCCTTTAATTGAAGGCAGACTGCTTGAAATAAATAAGGTCTTACCATCAAAACTATAGCCATGGTCATTATTGGCATTGGCAATATCACCTGTTGGAAGCAGTCCTAATTTTTCTCCCTTAATGCCTATTTTTTCCAATATACCAGATGCATTAATTAATAAAAATTGACCATCATGAGACCAATTAGGCGCTTCAAAATGTCTTTTTTCTTTTAGAATAAGTTCCGCTTTCCCAGTTTCAAGCGTATATATGTACAAAGAACTAATGACTGATTTGCCTTCTGGAATTTGAGCGTTCAGTTGAAGGGCGAAAAAGCAAAAGCATAGGAAGTTTACAATAATTTTCATGAGAGTCATTTTTTGGTTAATACTTTAGACCTATGAATAAGATCATTTTTAATACTAATAAATTTAAGTAAATTTGTAGCACTCTTTTAAAAAATAGTATGAACCGAAGCCAACAATTACAAGCTCTAGAATCTGATACTATTTGGGACATTATTGTAATTGGTGGAGGCGCTACAGGACTAGGTACCGCTTTAGATGCTTCTTTAAGAGGCTACAAAACCCTACTTATAGAAGGACATGATTTTGCCAAGGGCACTTCAAGTAGGTCTACTAAATTAGTACATGGTGGGGTTAGGTATTTAGAACAAGGCAATATAAAATTAGTTAGAGAGGCGCTAAGAGAAAGAGGCTATCTATTAAAAAATGCGCCACATCTAACTTCTATACAAACATTTATTGTTCCAGTATTTAGTTGGTGGGAGAAAATGTTTTATGGCTTAGGGCTAAAATTTTATGATTTACTTTCTGGAAAATTATCACTAGGTGATACGCAAATACTTTCTAAAAAAGAAACCGTCGCTCACCTCCCAACTATTAATGCTGAAAAATTATCAGGGGGTATATTATATTATGATGGACAATTCAACGATAGTGGGTTGGCTATTGAAATAGCCGCCACAGCGATAAATAAAGGAGCCACTGTTCTTAATTACTGCAAGGCCATAGGCTTTTTAAAAACCAATGGGGAAATTACCGGGGTAGAATGTATAGATGTACTAAGTGAAAAAAAATATACACTAAAAACAAAAGTAGTAGTGAACGCCACAGGCGTTTTTACGAATGCTGTTGTGCAAATGGACGATCATACACAACAAAATTTAGTTAGTCCATCACAGGGTATTCATTTAGTTATAGATGCTAAATTTTTTCCAGGCATTGACGCCATGATGATTCCTAAAACAGATGATGGCCGTGTATTATTTGCCGTGCCTTGGCATGATAAAGTAGTTTTAGGTACTACCGATACACCCATTGAGGAAATTTTATTTGAGCCAAAACCATTAGAAGAAGAAATAGAATTTATTATTAAACATATTAATAGGTATTGCACAACATTAATAACAAGGACAGATATAAATTCTATGTATGTTGGCTTAAGGCCATTGGTGAAACAAAAAACTAAAGTGAGTTCGGCACTTATATCGCGTGAACATCATTTAAGTGTGTCATCAAGTGGACTCATTACTATTACAGGAGGCAAATGGACCACTTATAGAAAAATGGCCGCTGATGCGGTGGACAATGCCGCCTTTATAGGAAAATTCAATAAAGTAAAGTGTACTACAGCCCATACTCAAATTGGTGATGAGCTTGAAAAAGAAAATAGAATGCAAGAAATTTTGAAACATGATGCATCATTAGCCGAAAAAATTCATGCTAATTATTCATTTACAAAAGTGCAGATAGTATACGCCGTAAAATATGAAATGGCTATCTGCATTGAGGATATTTTAGCCAGAAGAATTAGATTATTATTTTTAGATGCAAAATTAGCTATAGCATTAGCACCCATGGTAGCAAGTATTATGGCGCCTTATTTAGAAAAAGATAAAAGCTGGGAAGCAGCTGAAGTAGCCAGCTTTACTCAATTAGCAGGGCAATATATTTTAAAATAAATTCAAAAATTATTTATAAATCAATAGCCTTGTTCAAAAAATAAATAAGGGGCTTCATAGATTCAAAACAAGTCATTACTTTTTTGACAAGGTTTTTATTTAAAACATCGTCATCACTAATTTCCATAGTGGCCACAAAGCTTTTTAGTTTCAAAAATTCAATGGCAGGATTTTCTAGTTCATAGCCTTTAGGGGGCCTTACTAATTTATTAGTTTCGGTTAATGTACCGTAATTGGTTTTAAATTTTTTCTCATTCACAATACCCTTAAATTCTTTAAAGCAATAATCAATTTCTTGTCTTAGCTTTTTTAATTCAGGCGCCATGGGCATCCATAAGCCGCCTCCAATAAAGCAGGCCCCTGGTTCTAAATGAAAATAATAGCCTGCACAATCAACTTTTTTAGCCCCCTTACTAAAGCTTGCCCCAAAATTGGTTTTATAGGGGTCCTTGTTTTTACTAAAACGAACATCTCTGTTTATTCTAAAAACACATTGCTTGGGCTCTAAAAATTCAAGGGTTTTGTCTTTTAACTTCATCCCCTCAAGCACTTCTGCTACAAACTGTAAATAATCCTGTTTAGCAGTTTCATACTTTGGCCTATTTTTTTCAAACCATTCTCTATTGTTATTCTTTTTGAGTGCTTTTAAAAATTGCAGGGTGCTTGGCTGAATCATAGGATATTTTTAATATAAAATGTTTGAAGCATAAGGTTGCCTAAATTTAATATAAGATTTTTAGATAAAATAAATAAATACTAAGGTTCTCAATAAATACTTTCTTAACTTTAACATTCAAAATAAAAAACATGCCCCATACCAAATCATACGCAGCATTAAGTGCTACCACTGCTTTAGAAGCTTATTCTTTTGACAGAAGAACCTTAGGTGAAAACGATGTACAAGTAGAAATTTTATACTGTGGCGTTTGTCATAGCGACTTACATCAAGCTAAAAACGAATGGGGTGGTTCTATCTATCCCATGGTGCCAGGACACGAAATTGTTGGTAAGGTAAGCGCAGTGGGAAGCAGTGTAAGCAAATTCAAAATAGGCGATTTAGCAGGCGTAGGTGTAATGGTAGATAGCTGTAAAACTTGTAAGAATTGTCAAGAGAGTTTAGAGCAATACTGTGCAGAAGGTATGACAGGTACTTATAATGCTAAAGAAAGAAACGGAACTGGTGTTACCATGGGTGGCTATTCAACACAAATTGTGGTTAACCAGCGTTACACATTGCACGTTTCCCCTAAATTAGATTTAGCTGCTGTGGCGCCTTTATTATGTGCAGGTATCACTACTTATTCTCCCTTGGTATTTGCAGGTGTTAAAAAAGGAATGAAAGTAGCTGTAGTAGGACTAGGTGGGCTTGGACATATGGGAGTGAAGTTCGCCTTTTCTTTTGGAGCAGAAGTAACAGTAATTAGTACTTCACCTTCCAAAGAAGCCGATGCAAAAAAATTAGGGGCTACTCACTTTTTAATTAGTACCGATGCAGATGCGATGAAAAAATACAATAGTTATTTTGATGTAATCTTAGATGCCATTTCTGCCAATCACGATTTTACCACTTATTTAAATTTATTAGCTACCAACGGAAAACTAATGGTAGTAGGCCTTCCTATAGAATCTCCTAAAGTGCAACCTTTTTCTTTAGTCACTAACAGAAGAAGTGTAATAGGTTCTAGTATTGGAGGTATGCAGGAAACACAAGAGATGCTTGACTATTGCGCCGAACACAATATTGTATCAGACATAGAAATTATACCTATGCAAGACATCAATGAAGGCTATACAAGAATGTTAAAAGGAGATGTGAAATACCGTTTTGTAATTGATTTAGCGAGTTTGAAAGGCTAATTACAATTTAGTATTAAACCGTTTTTTTAGGAGGAAGCGCGAAAGCAGTAGCCTCATGTGTGAAGTTGCCATTATGTGCACCATCGCAAAAAGGTTTGTTCTTGCTTAAACCACAACGACAAAGTCCAATTACTTCTCTGCCTGCTAAATCGTATGTATTTCCACTGCGATCTTCAATAGTAAAATCGCCCTCTACTTTCAAAGACCCGTTATTGTTAATTGTAATTTTAGTAGCCATTTTGTTTTGTTTTAGGCTTCAAAAATAGGGCTTCTTGGCCAATCGAATTCGTTTGTTTTTGAATACTGCCTTCGCTCCCATCTGAGCCTTAAACAAATTGCTCAAAACTCGGTTTTTACAAGTAAATTTACACCCTCCTAATTCGTAAGCCTTATTCATAATATAGCCGCCCATTAGGTAACACAGCTAACACCATGAAAGGATTCCAGTTTAAAACATACGAAGCTCCAAATCAATCGCCCTTTGATAAATTGTTTGAAATATTCAAGGAATTGATAGTGCATACTTCTGGCGACTTTGACGAGGCCATTAGTTGGATGCGTGAATTAGACGTGGAATATAAATTAACAGGCGAAAAGTATACCATTGACGATTTTATAGAAGACCTTAAAAAGAAAGGCTATATCAAACAAGAAATTAAAGATGGTGGAGGAGATGGAGAAACAAAAATAACTGCTAAAACAGAAAGGGCCATTAGGCAAACTGCACTGAATAATATTTTCGGAGATTTAAAAACTGCAGGTAAGGGTAATCATAAAACAAAAACCCTAGGACAAGGCGATGAAAAAAATGGAGAATTCAAAGAATTTAATTTTGGAGACAATATTGAAAATATTTCTTTAACAGAGAGTATTAAAAATGCACAAATTAATCATGGTATTAATACATTTAATTTAACAGAAGATGATTTAGTAGTAGAACAGACCGAACAAAAATCACAAATGAGTACCGTTCTTATGATTGATATAAGCCATAGCATGATTTTATATGGAGAAGATAGAATCACGCCTGCTAAAAAAGTAGCGATGGCATTAGCAGAATTAATTACCACGCGTTATCCTAAAGACACTATTGATATTCTAGTATTCGGTGATGATGCTTGGACTATTAGCATACAAGAACTACCTTATTTAAAAGTAGGACCCTACCATACCAATACGGTGGCGGGTTTGCAGCTGGCCATGGATATTTTAAGAAGAAAAAGAAATACCAATAAACAAATATTCATGATTACCGATGGCAAGCCAAGTTGTATTAAAGAAGCCGATGGTAATTATTATATGAACAGCAATGGGCTTGACCAATACATCGTAGATAAATGTTATAGTCAAGCTAAGATGGCAAGAAAATTACATATTCCTATTACTACTTTTATGATTGCACAGGACCCCTATTTGCAAAGGTTTGTGAATGAGTTTACCGAAGCCAATCAAGGCAAGGCATTTTATACAGGCTTGAAAGGATTAGGTGAAATGATTTTTGAAGATTACGAAACCAACAGAAAAAAGAAACTTAAATAAATAGTAAAAAGACATTTATATGAAAATTGAAAAAATAAAAACGGTAGGAGATTTAAAAAAACAAGGTTACCAAACTAAAAGCATCAAAGATGAATTAAGAGATAATCTAATTCTTAAAATAAAAGAAGGGGTGCCTGCTTTTGAAGGCATACATGGTTTTGAAGAAACCGTAATACCTGAAATTGAAAGAGCCATTTTATCAAAGCATAATATTAATTTATTAGGCTTAAGGGGTCAGGCCAAAACAAAACTAGCCCGCTTAATGGTACAGTTATTAGATGAGTATATTCCTTTTGTAGCTGGCTCTGAAATTAACGACGACCCCTTGGCCCCTATTTCAAGATTCGCCAAGGATTTAATTTCCGAGAAAGGCGACGATACTCCTATTGAATGGCTACACCGCAATGAAAGGTTCTTTGAAAAACTAGCTACCCCGGATGTTACAATTGCAGATATTATTGGAGATGTTGACCCTATAAAGGCAGCCAATTTAAAATTGTCTTATGCCGATGAGCGTGTGATTCATTTTGGAATGATTCCTAGAGCCAACAGAAGCATATTTGTAATTAATGAGCTTCCCGATTTACAAGCCAGAATACAAGTAGCCTTATTCAATATACTACAAGAAGGCGATATTCAAATTAGAGGTTTTAAACTTAGAATGAATTTAGATATTCAATTTGTTTTCACAGCTAACCCAGAAGATTATACCAATAGAGGAAGTATTGTAACACCTTTGAAAGACAGAATAGGCTCACAAATATTAACACATTATCCTAAAAATATTACGGTGGCTAAAAAAATTACTGAGCAAGAAGCTAGAATAAATGCAGTACAATCGGAGCTGGTATATGTTCCTAATTTAGCCAAAGACATTATTGAGCAAATTAGTTTTGAAGCAAGGGCCAGCGAATACATCGATACTAAAAGTGGTGTGAGTGCGAGAATGACCATTTCTGCCATGGAGAATTTAATTAGTACTGCAGAAAGAAGGGCCTTGAAAAATGGATTACCTAAAACAGCGGTGCGCTTATCCGATTTTATGGGTATTATCCCCGCCATTACCGGAAAAGTAGAGCTAGTATATGAAGGAGAGCAAGAAGGTGCTGAAGTAATTGCTAATCTTTTAATAGAAAAAGCCATTAGCACTTTATTTAAATTTCAATTCCCAAAAATTAGTAAGCTAGAAAAGCAAAATGAAAAAAATGCCTATTCAGACTTACTAGATTGGTTTATAGCGGAAGGTGGTTTTGAACTATATGAAGACTTTGATGAGAAACAATACAAAAAAATACTAGACGAAGTGAAGCCTTTAGATGCGCTTATGAAAAAATACGCACCTGATACCAGTAAGGAAGATACCTACTTTATGAAAGAATTTATTTTATGGGCCTTAGTAGAAAATAAAAAATTAAATAAAGAAAAATTAACAGAAGGCTTTTCTTTTAAAGATATACTTGGGCATATGATAAATAAGCTTTAATAAAAGTCGCGAGAAATTAGACAAAAAAAATCAACTACCTAAATGAATAAGTAGTTGATTTAAAAAAAATTAAAGTATCATTGACTAATACCTTTGACCCCCTGGTCTTGGCTTAGGTAATGCATTACGAGGAAGTTTTTGATCTCTTTGTGCAGCGTCAAAAACAAAGGTTGCTACAATAGTGGCAATTTGTTTTAAATCTTCTTCACTTACATGATCTAGTACATCCATATTACTATGGTGAGTGCGTGTATCATATTCTATAGGATCTTGAATAAATTGGAATCCAGGCAAACCCACTCCATCAAAAGATTGATGATCTGTTCCGCCAGTATTGCTAATGGTAATAGTACCATTGGTAAGATCTTTCAAAGGCGCAAACCATTGTTCAAAAATTTCTTTGCATGCTGCATTATTTTGTAGATAAATACCGCGCACTTTACCAGTACCATTGTCTATATTAAAATAAGAAGAGAATTTTTCATGAGAAGGCAATAACTCCATAGTAGCAGGATCTGCAAAAGTCTTTTTTACATAGCCTCTTGAGCCTGTTAAGCCTTGTTCCTCTCCACCCCATAAACCAATACGAATGGTTCTTTTATTATTAATACCTACTGTTTTTAAAATACGAAGCGCTTCCATCATGACTGCAGAACCAGAAGCATTATCGGTGGCGCCTGTTCCAGCATGCCATGAATCTAAATGCGCACCTATCATTACAATTTCATCTTTTAATACAGGGTCTGTACCAGGAATTTCTGCAATAACATTATACCCTTGTAAGTCTTTATTGTAAAATTTAGTTTTAACATCTGCATCTAATTTTACAGTCTTGCCTGCCTTCACTAATCTTAAAATAGTATTGTAGTCTTCAATACCAATGGCAATATCTAAAAAATTCTCAGGGTCTGTTCCTTTATAACCTCCGCCGCCTTGAGAAAAAATAGTACCATCATGAAAACGAGGACTGCTAGTAAGCATGGCCACCGCGCCTTCACTAATAGCCATTGCTTTTAATATGTTTAAAACATTACCACCTGCACGCGTCGCTTGCATTCTTCTCATCATTGCAGTGTCGGGTGTTGTACCTTGACCACGCGCTTGCATAGGAGCTGCATTAGCCATTTTCTCTAACTCTTCATCAGTAAAACGAACAGCATCTGCCTTAAAGCTTTGCTTATAGGCTTCTAACTTATCAATGATAATAATTTTACCTTTTAAAGTACCACGGTACTGTTCAAGACCCGCAGAATCTTTTAGCACTACTGCCACAATTTCAGCATTTTTTAAACCCTTGGTACCGCCCGTCCAAGCCTTCGGATAGTTTTGAATAGCCCTATAGTAAGGGGCTGTCATCGCTAAATAGGATTTTTCTAATTCCCAACCTTTTCCAAATTCACCATAAGCGTCCAAGGCAGCATTGGATAAACCAATAGATACTAATTTATCTTTAGCATAATTCGCTGCACGATAATAACCTGGAGAATTCATAAGTCTATTACCACTTACATCTGTTAAGTTAAACATGATGTCCATAATTTGAGAACGCTTTAAGCCTTCCTCTTTAATCTTATCTATAGTAGCTAGATCTAATTTTTCTTGTGCAAAAAGCGCAGTGGAAAAACTAAATAGACATAATAGAAACAGTGAGCTTGTTTTTTTCATTTTATATATATTTATATTACTAGTTTGAGGAAATTTAAATTATTGAAGTAATTTATAAGGTTGTTTATTCTGTATCATCATAACCAAATTTTTGATTCAAAGCAAATACCGCTTCTGCAGAAAAATCGTTCTTATGAATTAAGGTAAGTTGTCCGTCAATAAGCCCGCGCTTCGTTGGTAATAAAGAAATATTTTTCTCATAGATACTTAAGGCCAAAGCATCGGTTGGTGCGCCAATGGATGCTATTGCTGCTGCCACATCTTCCATCTGATGAATGACCGATAAAATTTGATTGGGTATCCAAGAGGTAATAGGCGTGCCACCGGTAGCAATAGCATACTTTGTATTGGCCATTATATACTTTTGAACAAACTGCCAATGGCCATTTCTAAAATGATATACCTCTTCTAAAATACCTAATAAAAAACATAAACTTTTCGCATCTTTATTTTCTAAGAGTTTTCCCATTAAACCTTTAGGATGCACAGCCTTCATGGAGCTTTGTAAATCACTGAAAAAATGTTGAACACATTTTGGACGGTATAAACGTAAATCTAATAAGTATTTAGTAAGCTCGTTTTCTGGATAATAAAAAATAACACCAGAAAAAATATCTTGCATAGGAATAATATCATCTTGCGCACCAGTCTGTCCTCTAAAGGCTTTAGGCTCTTCCCATACACCTTCATAAGTAACCCCGTCTCCAAATAAATCGGTATTACCTTTTACACCCATGATAAAAATTCTAAAGTCGTTGTAACGCTGCCATCTTGAAGCCTTCCACATTTCTTTTCTCCTTATATTCATTTGCTTCATCGTTACCCAATTCTTTTCTAAAAAAGGGGTCACATTTTTTTCGCTGTTATCTAGGGCTTGTAAAGTTTGCATCACCGATCCCACTAAATCGGCTGAGTAACGATTAATATCAACATGCAACATAATAAAACCCACTTCATCGGCTTGACCAGAAAATTTATTACACATAGTAATATTCTCCCAGTTTAAATCGCCGGTGGCATCCAGCTTTCTATAGTTACCTAAAGAATAAGCATAGTGATAATCAAGCCAAGCAAAAACATCTAGCTTATCTGCCACCTTGCAAAAAGGCATAGCAATATTTTTAGGTAAAACATTTCTTGCTTTACCATACTTACCATCTATTTTAAATTGCTGATAAGAAGGTTCTAATAAATAAGCAGAAGCTAAAAAACTATAAGATCTAAATAAGGCTTGTAAAATAAAGATGTCGGTTTCTTTTTCAATGGCTTCTACATGATTTTGTATGGCTAATACTGGAGCAATAATTCCATTAGGTGTATGTAAGAAGCCAAATTCTTTTTCATTTAGCACCACTGGCATTGCATCTAAAACATTTTGTAAATCGCTGTAGGTTGAAGGCAACTTTACCATGGGCGCCTTGGTTGGTAAAAAACCATGCGCCGCACTTACATCAAAAAAGCCATCTGAATAATTCGATAAAATAGACATTACTAAAAATTAAGTTTAGTTTTTAATATGTGTATTGAAGCTATGAAAAAAATTGACTTAAAAATGCAGATTTCTTCCTTTTTACATGGGGGTTGTAATTAAGCACAAGCTTTGAATAACTATTTGATTTACAGTAATTTAAAAAATAAAATTTTCCACTAAAAGCCCATTTATCCTAATCCTTAATGACCATTCAATGGCTTTAGATTACCTTGCAGCTCAAATTATGTCTATATGCAAATAGCAATCTTAGGAGCAGGAATGGTGGGTAGAGCCATGGCCATTGACCTATCAAATAAATATCAAGTAAGTTCTTTTGACTTAAGTAAAGAATCGCTTCAAATACTTTCCAATAAAAATAAAAGTATTACCACTGTTCAAGCCGACTTGAGTGATTATGCAAATTACCCTACCCTATTAGCAAAATTTGATTATGTGATTACAGCAGTTCCAGGTTTTATGGGCTATAAAACATTAGAAGCTGTTATTAATGCTAAGAAAAATGTGGTAGATATTTCTTTTTTCCCAGAAGACGCTTTACAGTTAACTGAATTAGCTAAGAAAAATAATGTAACTGCCATAGTAGATTGTGGCGTTGCACCAGGTATGAGTAATTTAATATTGGGTTACCATAATGAAAAAATGAAAATTGATAGCTTTGAATGTATGGTAGGTGGGCTTCCTAAAAAAAGAACCCAACCTTTTGAATACAAGGCTCCATTCTCTCCTATTGATGTTTTAGAAGAGTATACAAGACCTGCGCGTTATGTTGAAAATAGCTGTATTGTAACCAAGCCAGCACTAAGTGACGCTGAATTTATTGACTTTAATAAAGTAGGTACACTAGAATCATTTAATACCGATGGTCTTAGAAGTATTTTATTTACCATGGGTCATATTCCTAATATGAAAGAAAAAACTTTAAGGTACCCAGGTCATATCAATTTAATGAAGAGTTTAATTAAAGCAGGATTTTTAAATACAGAAGCCATTCAATACAAAGGGCAATCTGTTTCTCCATTAGGTTTCACTTCCGCATTGTTATTTGATCAATGGAAATTAGGTGCTACAGAAGCTGAATTTACTTTAATGACTATTGAAATTAAAGGCGAAGGGAAAACCATTCATTATGAATTGTATGACGAGTACGATGCCGTAACTGAAACAAGTAGTATGAGTAGAACCACTGGATATACTTGTACCGCAGCATTGAATATGCTCATGGAAAATTTATTTACAGAAAAGGGTGTTTTCCCTCCAGAGCTTGTAGGTAAGTACGCGCCTTGCTTTGAGTATATGATTAAATACTTGCAGGAGCGTAATATTCATTATGTAAAAACGGAGTCTTAATTAGCCAACAATGGCAAGCTTATTATTAATCATATAATCGAAGCTTTCTTTTAAAGCAACAAATACATCTGTGGCTGTTTTATCCATTTCAATAACCATCCAATCGGGATTACCTGTTGCTGCATTAATAATGGCAGGAAAATTTTGTGTCCCTTTTCCTACAGCAGTCATAGGGTCTGGATTATCAATAGCTAATTGATCGTTAAAGACGGCAGGTCCATCTTTAATATGTAAAAACTTTGCACGATTTCCTAACTTTGCAATGATAGCTGCGGGATTCTGTCCTGCCACTTTCACCCAATAGGTATCCATCTCAAAAAATATTTCTTTATCTAACTGCTCTAATAAATGTTCATATACAAATTTGCCACCCACTTTATTACGATACTCCCACCAATGATTATGTATTCCAAATTGTAAACTATTCGCTTTTGCAAAACGAGAAGCTTCATTATAAATTCCAATTAATTCCTTAGTCCCTTCCAAACTACTGTAACGTTTGTCTTCAGGCCAGCCATGCCAAATCATTTTACTACATCCAAATGCATTGGCAGTGTCTAGCATAATTTGTTTTTTATCTCCCGTTGGAATTTCTATATGACAAGAAGAAACCAGTAAATCTGCATTGTTTAAATGTTCACTAGCCTGTTCAATGCTCACTCCCTCTGGCCAGAATGCCGTTTCAACATATTTAAAACCTATATCTGCAATTTTTTTAAGTGTACCAGGAATATCTTTTACGAATTGATCTCTTACAGTATATAATTGTACTGAAAGTTTTGCAGGGTATTTAGGAATGGACGATAGCAAGGATTTAGCATAAGTGGGCAGGGCGGCGCCTAATAATCCCATACCTGAAAGTTTTAAAAAATTTCGTCTAGGGCTAGTATTTAGTTCGTTCTGTAAAACACTAAGTTCATCTTGGGATAAATTTTTCATAGTATGCTTCATTTTATAATTAGTTAAAGCTTTCTGAAGTTACTAAAATTATTTAAGTCTATAAAGGAGTCAAGAAAGGCTAAAAGATAGAAATAAGTGGCATTTTAGGAAAAATTAATTACTTTTAACCCATAATTAATCAATTATGGGATTTCATATTAACAAGAAAGTAGCTGATAAAAAAGCTGCCACTGGAACTAAAGCCACCTTTCAAGGCGGTAGTTCACAATTTATAGCTAAGGCTAATACTAAGTCTACAGGCACTACTAAGAAGCCTATTAAAACAGGTGGTTCTAGAGGTAGTTGATTAGAACTATTAGATTAGAGCTAGCTTATAAGAGCTAGTTTTCACTTTACAATAGCTTTACTATTCCTTCATTAAGGTAGGCGCGATTATCTTTTGCCATATGGCATAGCCTTTTGCATTCATATGCAATTTATCGGCTATAAAAATATCTTTATAGACCATACCATTTGGATCCAACATAGCCGTATGCACATCTAAAAATTGCGTGTGCTTTTGCTTATTTATAAAATTGCGAATAAGTGTGTTGGCTGCAACAAACTTTTCTTCCATAGACCATCTCGCTACACTGGGTTTAATAGAAACATACATTACAGGAATATTCTTTCCTAAATGGATTCTAATAATTGAATGCAAAGTTTTAAATCTCTCAAAAACAATTGCAGATGTAATGGTATCACTTGCAGCTATATCATTTTCACCACAGTAAATATATATTTGCTTAGGTTTATATTTTAAAATAGTTTCTTGGTTAAAGTGTATAATATCTGTTAAGCTGGAGCCACCAAAACCTCTATTAATAATGGGATAGCCTGGGAAATAATTACTAATGTCTTTCCAATAATTAAAAGAAGAGCTGCCTACAAATAAGATACTATTAGCAGTAGGCATGGCAATGCTGTCCTTTTTTATAAATACATCTATTTCGTCTTGAAAAGGAATGGTACTAGTAGTTTGAGCAGTAGCTGTTAGGATTCCTAAAAAAAGTACAAAAACGAATAGATATTTTTTCATATAGATTTATATAACCTAAGATAGGTAAATAAGCGTAATTTAAAATAGTAAGTAATAATTATAGTAATATTTTTGCTTGAATAATGGTAGCAATAGTTTGTATGATACCCATTGTAATAAATAAAGCTTCAAAAGATATAAAATTGGCAATTAAGCCCCCAATGGCAATAGCAATGCCAGAGACAAAATGTGGGTGGCCATTTGCAAGGCTCCAATGAAATGTATTACTCTTATCTTCTAAGTTGTGTGCAAATAAAGAGTCCCAAATGGGTGCACTTAAAGCCTCTGCCATACCTAAGCCAATTTGAATTAAAAAAAGCTGTTGCGTGTTATGCACGAAAATATATCCGAATGTAAGCAAGGCATTTAAACCATAACCAAAAATCATTACTTGCTTTTTATAGATTGATTTATTAACAAACTTTCCCACTATAACATAAAAAATACCAGTGGCCATTAGATAAGCTGCCCAAGCCCAGGTAATATCTAATAAGTCGCCCCCAATTTTTTCAGCATAAATGGCAAATAGAGGGCCAAATAAACCTTCCCCAAAATACCATAAGCTAGAAGCTATTAATAGAATTTTTGTGGTTTTATTTAAACTCATTTTCTAAAATTTATAAGTAATACCGAAATCAAAAAAGAAAATATTTGCTAAATGAGTTTCAGAATAAGGAGTTGAATTTATTTTTACTGTTTTGGATACCCCTTTTATTATAGTTGTATTCACTGATGTAGTAGTAATTTTATTAAAGGGTATAGCATAAGTAGGAATGAAAGAGATATTCCAATTTTTAAATTCATAGCTAATAGGAAAGGTAATCTCCATGTCTAAGAATTTAAATCCTTTATTATCTACGGTGGTTGTGCTTTGCAAGGTTCCAAAAGCTGGAGGTTGTTTTATTTTAGGATTTCTGATAGCATTGAGTCTTCTATTAACGGTGCTTTCATAAAAATTTAAACTGCTAAAGCTACCATACAGTCCTGGAGTAATAGAAAGTGTATTATGCTTACTGGAATTAAGTATTATTTCTTTTTCAAATCCTGGCACTAATTGCATATCTGCTTTATTAGAAAAGAATACATCAAAAGAATTATGAAAATTAATAAATGGAAGTTCATAATTTAAAGTAAATCCAATATCACTTGAAATATTACCACTTAATAGATTGGACCCACTAGAGTAAAAATATTTTGAAGCATAAACTTCACCCGATATTTTTTTCCCAATTGCATAATTGTAACCTAAATCTAATTCAGAATAATCATAGCCAGATTGTCCAGGAGTTAATAAATAATTAAGGCTAAAACTTGCATATAAACCATTTGTAAAATTTACAGTTGCCGTTGTATAAAAATAAGGGGCTTTTAAAGAATCGGACCTTCCATTGTATACATAATTATTTAAATAGTTAGCCTGTAGTGTAAAACTAGTTGAGTCGTTCTTTATTTTAGACTTTCTCATAGGCTGTGCCAGAAGACAACTAGCCATTATTAGACCAATAAAAGTTAAATAAAATTTATGCGGCATGGTACTAGCTATTTTTGCCTTTGGACAAGAATTATTACAATAAGTTTAGAGACAAGTTACCTTTTTTTTACAAACTTATTGCCTCTTTGCTGCTTTGGAGCATATTGAGGGGTGGGGCCAAACATTTCAGGTACGACTCCTTTTAAAACTGGCACACCTAATAACTCTTCAATTTCTGCAAACTTGCCCTGCTCTTTTTCTCCCACTAAAGTAAAGGCTGTGCCAGAAGTAGCCGCCCTAGCGGTTCTGCCAATTCTGTGAATATAATCCTCGCCGTCATTAGGCACATCAAAATTGATGACTAAATCAATATCGTCAATGTCTATTCCTCTACTTAAAATATCGGTAGCGACTAAAATATTTGTTTTTTGATTTCTAAAATCTTGTAAATATTGCTCTCTGCTTTTTTGATCTAAATCCGAATGTATTTCTGCCACCGATAATTTAGCATGTAATAATTTAGAAGTAAGTTGTTTCACATTAGATTTCTTAGAACAAAATACTATTACTTTAGAATATTTTTTCGAACTCAGCATATCAATAATAACAGGCACTTTTTGTACATCATATACCATGAAAGCTTTTTGAATAATTTGCTCTGGTGGTTTTGATATGGCAATATTAATTTCAACAGGGTCCAATAAAATTTTCTTGGCAAGCACCCTCATTTTCGCAGGCATCGTGGCTGAGAATAATAAGTTTTGTCTTTGCGCTGGTAAAAATGTAATAATTTTTGCAATGTCATCCGAGAATCCCATGTCTAACATTCTATCTGCCTCATCTAATACTAAATACTTTAAGCCTTTTAATTTTACATAGCCCATATTTAAATGTGCTATCATTCTGCCCGGAGTGCAAACCACAATATCTACCCCAGTAGCTAGTGCTTTTTTTTCTGCAACAAAGGAGCTTCCATCTCCACCGCCATATACAGCAATAGAACTCACATCGGTGAAATAAGATAAGCCTTCAATGCTCTCTGCTATTTGTATAGCTAATTCTCTTGTTGGAACAATAATTAATGCATTAATGTCGCCTGCTGTATGCGCTGAAGTAAGTAGTCTGTGTAATAAGGGTAATAAAAATGCAGCTGTTTTACCAGTGCCCGTTTGAGCTGCTGCGATAATGTCCTTGCCTTCTAAAATGGGAACCATTACTTGTTGCTGAACAGGGGTGGCCGTCTCATAGCCCATCGCGTC
>SHWX01000106.1 GCA_009693615.1 Chitinophagaceae bacterium
TTTTTTTGTGGAGTCGAGGGGAGTCGAACCCCTGTCCAAACAATGTTACCATTGGTCTTCTACATGCTTATTGTTTTATTACTTGTCGGCGAATAGCAGGAAAAACACAAACCAATTATTCACTTAGCTGAATGGTACTTAAATAAAAGGCACAGCCTACTTTTATCGCATCCTGTTTTGTTTTTAATTAGGCTGAGGAGCGGGCAACAGGCCTGCCTTCTCTCTCGACCAAAATGGAAGTTAATTCACTGAATTAAGCAGCCATGGCAAAATTTGCTTCGCCTTTTGATTGTTTGGTATTCAGATTAAAGTGCTAATTACCCAACGCACTGCATGCTTACCCCAACCGCTACGACTGCTGTCAAAACCATACGACCCCAATTGTATCTTATGAGATAAAACTTAATTCGAACCTACAAAATTACAACTAAAATGTGAATTACTTAAATAATCGCCAAAAGTCAAGCCCCAAAGCATATAGCATAAGGCCAAACATGAGCATCATACCCACTACTTGAGCGTATTCCATAAACTTATCACTGGGCTTTCTGCCTGTAATCATTTCTACTATAATAAACAAGGCATGTCCCCCATCCAAGGCTGGAATAGGCAGTACATTCATAAAGGCAAGTATAACAGAGAATATAGCGGTCAAAGTCCAAAAACGTTCCCAATCCCATGCAGCAGGGAAAGTATTTCCAATGCTAATTAAACTACCTAAAGAATCATTGGCATTTACCTTGCCTGTAAAAATTTGCTTGATCCCTTGAATATAATTATCCAAAGTAGTAAAGCAACGATTTACGCCTTCTGGTATGGCTTCTAAGAAAGTAAATTCTTTATGTACTGTCTTAAATAATGCATAAGGTAGTTTTACAAATAAACCTATCTGTCCTGAACCATTAATTAATGCTTTAGTATATACTGTATCGTTCCCTCTTTTAGACATAATCATTACAATAGAATCGGCATATTTTTGCTTCACCTCAATAAATTCGTACTGGTACCTAACACTCGTATTATTTATTTTTAAGAGTGTATCATTTTTATTAAAAGCCCCTTCTAAAACCACTGCCGATTTTCCCACTGAATCAATAATTACGGGTATGCGCGGAATAACAAAAGGATCTGATTTTTTAAACTTAGCAAGCGAACTAGCTAAACTAGTTGGAATGTTTAAAGAAATAATACTATCTCCTCTTTGCACTTGTAAAGTGGTAGGATTCGTTAATATTAATTTAGATTCCAAAGCATCAAAGTTTTCTAATTCTTTTTTATCTACGGAAACAATAATATCTCCATCTTGCACACCCATTTGTTTTGCGAGTGCACTGGCATGCACGCCATAGCTTACATTTTTTGCAGGCAAATAATCATTGCCCCAATACCAACCAATGCCAATAAAAATAACAATAGCCAATACTACATTCACAATTACCCCTCCTAACATTACAATAAGTCTTTGATAGGCAGGCTTGGATCTTAGTTCCCAAGACTCAGGTTCTTTTTTCAATTGCTCTTTGTCCATACTCTCGTCAATCATGCCTGAAATTTTAACATAACCGCCGAAAGGAATCCAGCCAATACCGTATTCTGTATCCCCTATTTTCTTTTTCCAAAGACTAAATCCTGGATTAAAGAATAAATAAAATTTCTCAACGCGTGTTTTAAACAAACGCGCAGGAATAAAATGGCCTAATTCATGCAAGACCACCAGTATTGAAAAAGATAAAATAAACTGTGCTGTTTTTACACCCACTGCTGCAAAATCAAATGCTAAAATGTACATATTTTATAATTGTATTAAAGAGGCTGCAAAGTTACGCGCCTCGCCATCGGTTTCAAAATAATCTTCCAAGCTTGGCTTGGAGATATAGTTAATTTTTTCTAAAGTTTTTTCTATTAGCTCTGTCATTTCTAAAAATCCAATTCTATTTCTTAAAAAAGCATAGACTGCAATTTCATTCGCCGCATTTAAAACACAGGGTGTATTGCCACCTTTCTCCATCACTTCTTTCGCCAAATATAAATTTCTAAAAGTTTTCATATCTGGTTCGTCAAAACTTAATTGATTCGGTTTATCGAAAGTATACCTTGGAAAATTATTTTTTAATCTTTGTGGAAATGCCATTGCATATTGAATGGGCAATTTCATATCAGGTAGCCCCATTTGCGCTTTTATACTGCCGTCTTCAAACTGCACCATACTATGAATAATACTTTGCGCATGCACCACCACTTTAATTTGGCTTGGCGCTAAATTAAATAACCATCTAGCTTCAATCATCTCTAAGCCTTTATTCATAAGGGTTGCAGAGTCGATAGATATTTTAGCCCCCATGGACCAATTAGGATGTTGCAATGCGTGGTCGCGTTTAACGTTCACTAAGAAATTAGGTTTCTTACCTAAAAAAGGACCTCCACTTGCAGTGAGAATAATTTTTTCAATAGGATTATTTTGCTCTCCTACTAAACATTGAAAAATAGCAGAATGCTCACTATCCACAGGAATAATAGCCGCTCTGTATTCTTTCGCTTTTTGCATGACTATGTCACCTGCTACTACTAATGTTTCTTTATTAGCAAGTCCAATCGCTTTCCCGTTTTCAATTGCGGTTAAAGTAGGTTTTAATCCAGCAAAGCCCACAATACCTGCCATCATAAAATCATAACAATCCATGGCAGCTACTTGCTCTAATGCATCTTCCCCTGCAAAAACTTTTATAGGTTTACCTTCTAATGCTTTTTTAACGGTTGCATATTTTGTAAGATCTACTATCACTACTATATTAGGCGTAAATAACAAAGCCTGTTCAATTAATAAAGACTCATTAGAATGGGCTGTTAATATTTCAGCTACAAATAATTCAGGATGCGCTGCAATTACCTCAAGGGTTTGTTTCCCTATCGACCCTGTTGACCCGAAAATGGCAATTCTTTTTTGACTCATCCAATATTTTTCTTAGACATTAAAATTAAGCTATTATTTTTTTATGGCGCAATATATTGCGCTAACTCATTGGCAATAACACGGTCATTACTTAAACGAGGTACTTTATTTTGTCCCCCCAATTTTCCTTGCGCTCTCATATAATCAATAAAGGCATTTTTTTGCATTGGTTTAATTTGCAAAGGGGCTAAAATAGACCCTGCTATTAAGTCCTCGTAATAGGCATTTTTAGCAGATAGTACTTCGTTCAATTGTTTACTAAACAATGACATATCAGCTGGCTTTTTCTCAAATTCAATAAACCATTCATGGTAACTTTTACCTGCTGTCTGTTGAATAAAAGGAGCCACTGTAAATTCTACTACCGACACACCCATCTGTTTTGTTACTTCTAATAATGCCTGCTCTACTTCTTCTCCAATCACATGTTCTCCAAAAGCAGAAATAAAATGTTTGACCCTGCCTGTAACAATAATTCTATAGGGGTCAATACTTACAAACTTAATCGTGTCTCCTAAATGATACCCCCATAAACCTGCATTACTATTAATAACCAAAGCATACTGCTCGCCTAATTGTACATCGGCTAACGAAATTCTAACGAGCGCTTCATCATGCACATTTGCTAGTGGAATGAACTCATAAAAAATGCCACTATTGGTATTTAATAATAATCCTGGTTCTGTTCTTGTATCTTGATAAGCAAAGAAGCCTTCACTTGCTGGAAATAATTCAATGGTATCTATTTGTTTTCCGATGGTATCAAATAGTTTTGTTTTATAGGGTTCAAAATTCACACCCCCTTGCACAAGTACCTGAAGGTTGGGGAAAATTTCAATCACAGGCTTCCCCGTAATTTCAACAATTCTATCAAAATACATTTGCACCCAAGGTGGAATGCCTCCAATTAATGTTAAATCCTTACCTACTGTTTCTGTAACTATCTTATCTAGTTTTTCTTCCCACTCTTCAATACAATTAGTTTCAAAGCTTGGTAGTTGATTCCCTCTTAAATATTGAGGGATATGATGATTCACAATACCACTTAATCTTCCTGTGGGAATGCCGCCTACTCGCTCTAGTTCGGGGGAACCACTTAGAAATATCATTTTTCCACCTGCAAATTGGGTATTGCCCGTTACAGCCATATAGGCTAGTATGGCATTTTTTGCCCCATTGATATGATTGTCTATAGAATCCTTGGTAATGGGGATATATTTCACCCCGCTGGTGGTGCCACTGGTTTTGGCAAAATAGATAGGTCGGCCCTTCCAAAGCACGTTTTGAGTGCCTTTCTTAATTTGATCTATATAGGGTATAAACTGCTCGTAGTCTCTTAAAGGGACTGCTTTTTGAAAGCTAGGGTAGTCATTTACCTTCTCAAAATGGTGCTCTTTCCCAAAAAGGGTGGTTTTTCCTACCTTAATTAATTGATTTAGAATGTCTTGTTGGTCTTTGAGGGCGTTTTTACGATCCTTTTGTATTTGGCGATGAATGACACCTGCAAAGGGTTTGGCCAATAAAGATTTGACATTAATCATATTCGGATGCATTATTATAAATAGAACGAGACGAAATTAGGTACTAATTTAGTGATTGTCAAATCACTTTAGGCCTTAAAACTCAATTAAATCTGGCTTTTAAAGACAATTCTGAGGCCCCATTATATTTTTTGAAAATTAATTGCAAATTGGGATAAAAATAATTACCTTTGCCGTCCTAATTTTGGACATTATGTTAGCAGTAGTAAAAATCGCAGGACAACAATTTAAAGTACAAGCAGGAGATAGCTTGTATGTACCTCACCTGCAAGGTAAAACCGGAGACAAAGTTGAATTCAACGATGTTTTATTCGTAGATAATAATGGAAGCATCTCTTTTACGAGCAAGGTAAAAGTGAAGGCTGAAATTTTAAACGACTTAGTACAAGGTGATAAAGTTATCGCCTTTAAAATGAAAAGACGTAAAGGTTTCCGCAAGAAACATGGTCACAGAACACATTACACACAAATTAAAATCGAGAACATCGCTTAATCTTGCATAGGCAGGACTAGAGTAGATATATCCATTATTAATAAAAGGCTAGAAAAAAGAATATACTATGGCACACAAAAAAGGGGAAGGTTCCGTAAAAAACGGCCGTGATTCCCAAAGCAAACGTTTAGGTGTTAAAATTTATGGTGGTCAACCAGCATTATCTGGTAACATCATTATACGCCAAAGAGGTACTGTATACCATCCTGGTAAACACGTTGGAGTTGGCTCTGACTTTACATTATTCGCCCTTTCTAACGGAATTGTGGAGTTTAAAAAAGGCAGAAATAACCGCACCACAGTGTCTATCCTACCGGTAGAAACAGTAGCTTAA
>SHWX01000107.1 GCA_009693615.1 Chitinophagaceae bacterium
TAAGGGGTAAAACCTAATTAGGCGATTGACTTTAGGTAGGATTTCAGCCATTTATCCTCCTGGGCGCGCATTTTTTTAATATCGGCCAGCTTTTTGTCCTTGTAACCGCAAAAATGGAGGGCTCCATGGAAAATTACCCTTAGCAATTCTTCTTTCAAGCTTGTCTTATGGGTTTGGGCATTATCCTTCACTCGGTCAATGCTTATATATACCTCTCCAATTAACTTACCCTTGGTTTCAGATAGGTCGAAACTTATAATGTCGGTATAATAGTCGTGTTGTAGGTAGGATTTATTAATGCCTAGTAAAAATTTATCAGAGCAAAATATATATTGAAGCGTCTCAATAGCCAAACCCTCTTTTTTTAATGACTTTTCAATAAAAGCCTTTACTGCCAAACGATTGCTCAGTGTTGCATTTTTGTCGGCCTTATTAAAAGAGATACTCAATGACATAAAAGATTGTTTTTCAATGCTCCAAATTTCGTAACTATTTATGTAAAACAGAAACTATCTTTGCAGTATTAATATGAAGAAACTATCTGATTTAAAAATGGGGGAGTCTGGCGTTATTCATTCTTTTGAAAATGATGAAATCTTTTTGAAGTTAATGGAGATGGGCTGTATACCAGGCGAATTAATTACGGTTGAGCAAATTGCACCACTTGGTGATCCTATATCCATATCTGTGGCAGGGTATCAATTAAGCCTTAGAATGAATGAGGCAGATAGTATTTTTATTAACCCCAATATTCAAATAACTAATTGATAATCAATATATTATAAAATGAAGATTGGTTTATTTTTTGGTTCTTTTAATCCTATTCATAATGGCCACTTAATGGTGGCAAGCTATGTAGCCAATCACTCAGACCTAAAACAAGTATGGTTAGTGGTCTCTCCACAAAACCCATTGAAAGCCCAGAGTAGTTTATTAAACGAATACGACCGATTACATTTAGCCAAGTTAGCTATTGAAGAGGATACACAATTAAAAGTATCTGATATTGAATTCTCTTTACCGAAGCCTTCTTATACGATTGATACACTTATTTATTTAGAAGAGAAATATCCGCAACATGAATTTTCAGTAATCATGGGTGCAGATAGTTTTCAGAATTTACCGAAGTGGAAAAACTTCGAAACCTTAGTTAAGAATTATTCATTCATTGTATATCGTCGTGATGGCTTTGATATTTCAAATGAATATGGTGCGCGCGTACAAATATTAGATGCGCCCTTATTACAATTATCTGCCACCCTCATTCGCAATAATAGAAAAGAAGGAATAACGATTCGTTATTTAGTACCAGAAAAAGTGCGTGAAGAAATTGAGAACAGTAATTACTTTAAGGACTAAAATAAAAAAGGCCCTTTTTTATTTAACGATTCATGCTGGCTAAAAACTCTTCGTTGTCTTTAGTGCCTCGCATACGTTTTAATAATTCATTCATTGCCTCGTCGTTATTCATATCATTAATGAATAAGCGAAGAATATTCATTCTGCCCAATACTTCTTTGTCTAATAATAAGTCGTCACGACGCGTGCTTGATCCCACTAAATCAATAGCTGGGAAAATACGCTTGTTCGCTAAACGACGATCTAATACTAATTCCATATTACCTGTTCCTTTGAACTCTTCAAAAATAACTTCATCCATTTTTGAACCCGTTTCAATTAAGGCAGTGGCTAATATAGTTAGTGATCCACCATTTTCAATTTTACGCGCTGCACCAAAAAATTGTTTTGGACGTAGTAAGGCGGTAGCTTCAACACCACCTGATAATACTTTACCAGAACTTGGAGCCACTGTATTGTGGGCACGTGCTAAACGTGTAATTGAATCTAATAATATTACTACATCATGTCCGCACTCCACTAAGCGTTTTGCTTTTTGCAATGCTACCGATGAAACTTTAACGTGTTTTTCAGCAGGCTCATCAAAAGTAGAAGCAATCACCTCTCCTTTTACAGAACGCTCTACATCTGTTACCTCCTCTGGTCTTTCATCTATTAATAAAATAATTAAATAACATTCTGGATGGTTAGCAGCAATAGCATTGGCCACTTCTTTCAACAACATGGTCTTACCCACTTTTGGTTGGGCTACAATTAAACCTCTTTGGCCCTTTCCAATAGGTGTAAACAAATCCATAATGCGCGTACTATAATTAGTAGCTGATGTATATAAATTTAATTTTTCAAAAGGAAAGATGGGCGTTAGATAATCAAAAGGAATACGATCACGAATTTCATCGGGATTTTTTCCATTGACTTGACTCACTTTAGTAAGCGCAAAATATTTTTCACCCTCACGTGGAACGCGAACGGTGCCGTGCACAGTGTCCCCTACTTTTAAACCAAATGCTTTGATTTGAGAAGGAGATACATATACATCATCGGGAGAAGATAAATAGTTGTAATCGGAAGAGCGTAAAAAACCATATCCATCGGGCATCATTTCTAAAACACCCTCAGACTCAATAATGCCATCAAACTCCACACTAAATACAGGTTCTTTTTTGGGTTGAGGATAACGCTGCGCTGGTAAATTGGGTCCACCATTCGGTCCACCATTTGGAGCACCACCTGCGTTGGCTTGATCTGCTGAAGCGGGTGCTTGAGCTGAGGCATTGCTTTCACTATTTGGAGTTGGCGCCACACTACTTGCAGCGCTTTCATCACCAAATAATGCTTGGGCAATTTTAGAAGCCTTATCGTCTTCACTATTGTTTTTCGCAGGCTCGGCTTTTTTAGAGGCTACTGCTTTTTTTGCGGCCGGAGCGGCTGCAATGGGTTTACGTCCCCTTTTTGGTTTTTCGTCTTTTTCTGGCACTTTGAACTATGGTTTATTTAAAAATCGAATCAAGATTTGGGCTTATTTGAAAACTTTTTGAAATTTCGGTCGAAATTGTTGAGACCGTAAATTGTATATTGGGAATTGGGGTAGCGAGCTATCAACATTAAAAAGAATCAATTTGCTCGTTGCTACTGCAATGTTAAGCAGATTTTTTACAAAAAAACAATTTTTTATCTGTTTTTATACCTAAAACAGGGTATTTGGCCCTTGAAACCAATTATATTTGCCATTCGTAAACAGAAATATGTTCAATCAAAGAATCAAAATAAAGCAATTGTTATCGGGCACACCCACGGGGACCGAAGTGGTGGTAATGGGATGGGTGCGTACTTTCAGAAATAATCAGTTTATTGCCTTAAACGACGGAAGCACGAATGCCAATATTCAAATTGTGGCCACACTGGGGGAATTTGATGAAGTCCTATTAAAAAGAGTAACTACGGGAGCCTCTTTAAAAATAGTGGGTACCGTGGTGGAAAGCTTAGGTAAAGGACAAAGCGTGGAAGTAAAAGCCAAGACCCTTGAAATTTTAGGAGACAGCGATGCAGAGAAATTTCCTTTACAACCTAAAAAACATTCTTTAGAATTTTTAAGAGAGAAGGCGCATTTGCGTTTTCGTACTAATACATTCGGCTCAGTGTTTAGATTAAGACATGCACTTGCATTTGCTACACATCAATTTTATAACGAAAGAGGATTTGTGTATTTACATACACCCATTATAACAAGTTCAGATGCAGAAGGCGCAGGTGAAATGTTTAAAGTAACTACGCTTCCATTAGAGGGCGCCCCTAAAAATGATAAAGGTGAAATTGATTATACACAAGATTTTTTTGGCAAAGGAACTAACTTAACAGTGAGTGGTCAACTTGAAGGAGAGCTAGGCGCCATGGCCTTTTCAGAGATTTATACTTTCGGTCCTACTTTCCGTGCAGAGAATTCAAATACCACCAGACACTTAGCAGAGTTTTGGATGATTGAACCCGAAATGGCTTTTTATGATATTGAGGACAATATGAATTTAGCGGAAGCCTTCATTAAATATTTAATTAATTATGCATTAAAAAATAATGCAGATGATATTGATTTTTTAGATGCGCGTTTAGCAGAAGAAGAAAAGCAACTACCTACTGAAAAAAGAAGTGGCCTTGGATTAAGAGAAAAATTAGAGCTAGTTGTTAATAATAATTTTGAACGCATTACTTATACCGAAGCCATTGATATTTTATTAAATAGTAATCACTATAAGAAAAAGAAATTCCAATACGAAGTGAAGTGGGGTATTGATTTACAAAGTGAGCATGAAAGATATTTAGTAGAACAACATTTTAAAAAACCAGTGATAGTTACAGGATATCCGGCAGCTATCAAAGCATTTTATATGCGCATGAACGATGGTTGTGAGCCAGGCAAGGAAACAGTGGCAGCCATGGATATACTAGCGCCTGGTATTGGAGAGATAGTGGGTGGATCTCAAAGAGAGGAGCGTTTAGACAAATTGGAAGCTAGAATGAAGGCCATGCATATACCTCTAGAAGACATGAGCTGGTATTTAGATACTAGAAGATTTGGAACCGTCCCGCACGCAGGCTTTGGTTTAGGCTTTGAAAGAATGATACAATTTGTTACTGGTATGACGAATATTAGAGACGTAATTCCTTTTGCGCGAACGCCGAAAAATTGTGAATATTAATATGGGAATTATTTTTGTCTTAATTGGCGCGCTTTGTTTTGCCGTAAGTAATGCATATTGGAAAAAAGTAACACAGACTATACCTTATCAAATAGGTATGTTTTATAGAGGCATATTTGCATCTACCATATTTTCCATTTTATATTTCGGATTTAGAGAGAATGCTTTTTTTAAAGGATGGACAGTGCACACTTTAAGTTTCGGCAATCCTTTTTTATTAACCATTGCACTAAGTGTATTTAATATTTTCGGTTTAGTATTTTTTTTAAGAGGCATACAAAGAGCGCCTGTAAGCATTGTGGTGCCTGTATCTGCGATAAAATTATTTACTATTTTAACGGCCGTATTTATTGTAGGTGAAGTTTGGAAAGCCAATTATTTATACGCATTTATTTTTTCAACAGCAGGTTTAGTGCTATTATATTTTCAAGGAAAAGAAAATGCAAGTGTTAGCGAACAAAAAAATGGGATGTTGTATGGAGTACTCGCAAGCTTTTTTTGGGGAAGCTCTTATGCACTCTATACTTATCCAATAAGTTATTGGGGTCCGCTGGGTTTTAGTTTAGTTATTGAAACTACTGCTATGTTATTTGGACTTGTATTAGTAATACGCGATGGCCTATTAAAAAACTTATTTAATTACATAAGTGCAAAACATATTTTTACTTATTTAAAACTAGGATTCTTACTCGTTGCTGGAGGACTGGCTATAAATATATCTT
>SHWX01000108.1 GCA_009693615.1 Chitinophagaceae bacterium
TCTACTAGTGTCCCAAATTTGTACCTGTGGAGTACCTCTTAAATAAATACCTGCATCCCCTTTCTCCGTAATTTTCCAATCTACGTACATTTCAAAATCGCCATATTTTTTTTCTGTAGCTAAATTATCACCATGTCCTGTAAATACTAAAAGACCATCCTTGGCTATCCAATCATTTTTCATTTTCTCATTGGCTTTTTGTTCTGCTGCTTTTAAAGCAGAGTCGCTCATCTTCGCTCTTGCAACAGGGTTCATTACCAAGCCTTTCCATCCTGTTAAATCTTTGCCATTGAATAAGCTCACAAATCCATTATCATAAGGTAAGTTTATTAAATGTTGTTTCAGTTTATTTATTAATAAAGGACTATCTACGCCAACAATGTCTGACATCATAGCTGAAGGGCCTAAACCATGCACAGGGTAAGAATTTCCACGAATAAGGCCTACTGCCTTTTCTAAGCTAGCTCTTACTTCTGGCCCTCTTATATTTTTATCAGCCAAGGCCAAGCGTGCTAGAATTACAGCAGCTTCTTTATTAATTGTTTCATCAGTTAATGCTTTACTCACCAACATAAAACTTCCAAAGCCTGGAATTAAGGAAGCCTCATATAGTACGCTTCTTTTTTCTAATCTAGTACTTGCCTTTGTCATTCTATCTTCTAAAAGAAGTAATTTCTGTGCAGGTGTAGTTGCAGTCTGTTTTTCAGCGCTAGCTATTTTAATTTCTGGTAATTTAAAATTAAAATTATCTAAAGCAGCTTGTATATGTTTTGCATTTTCAGTAGACGACGATTTTAACGCCTTGGTTAATGCTTGCTTAGCAGCAGCAGTATGAATACTCTCTAAAGCCCTTGCTGCATTGCCAGAGAAGGTTTCATTTTTTAATAAACTGCTGAGTAATTTCACCGCCGCATCATCACCTAATAAACCTAAATGTTTAATGATAAACTCACGCGCATAAAAAGTTTTAGCAGAACCATATACGTCTACTAAATTTTCAGCTACTTGTTGTTTTAAGGCAGCATTTAAACTGGCGTCGTTTACATATGCATTTAATGCATAGGTAGGTTTTAGTTTCAGAGAGTCGTCGTTAAGTAAATGTACTAATTGTTTCCACTCACCCTTACCCCATATATGCATAGAAGTAATAGCAGTCTCGGTTTCCGAAGGGCGTTGATAAGGAAAACTATTGATGGTATTTTTTACTGATCCTACTTGTGCAATTGCCTGAGTGGCCAATAATAATAAGATAAGTAAATAAGAAATTTTATTTTTCATTATAAGTAATTTTTTTTGAATGATTAAATGTTCCAAGGAGAACGCATCGCTGGGTTAATTAATCTGTTCGCTTCTTCATCATTAATAAATTCTTGGGTGCTAGGATTAAACTTTAAGTTTCTTCCTAATTGTAATGCAATTTTTCCCATATTAATAATAGTACAAGATCTAAAACCATTGGACTCATTGAGTGCAAATGGCGTTCTTTCTCTTACCGATTCTAAAAAATCAGTGACTTGAGGCGCAGGATCTGGCAGCATGGCCAATTTTTCTGTTAAATTCGGAATGTCCGACTTAAAGCCAGCATAAAGTTTACCCTTAGGTCCCTCAATATAGGCTGCACCGGGGTCTTTGGCTTCTCCATCTAAAATTATCTTACAACCATCTTCGTAGGTGAAAGTTAATTTTCTAAATGTACCACAGGCATCGGGATGTTGTTGTTCTGCATCTATTTCTACAGAAACAGGACTTGTTTCATCTTTCTCTAGGAAGTATTGAATAGGATCGATATAATGTTGTCCCATATCGCCAAGACCTCCACCATCATAATCCCAATAGCCTCTAAATGTTTGATGCACTCTATGTTCATTGTAAGGCTTAAAAGGTGCAGGGCCTAACCATCTTTCATAATCTAATTCTTCAGGTACAGGTTGTGCTTCTAATTTTGTTTTTCCTACCCAATAAAATTTCCAATCAAATCCTGTGGTTTTACTAACGGTTACTGTTAATGGCCAACCTAATAAACCCGATTCTACTAATTTTTTAATAGGCTTCACTGTCGACTTCATTCCATAAAAAGTATCTTCATAACGGAACCATGTATTTAAACGAAACATACGCTTATACTGCTGAACGGCTTCTACCACTCGCTTTCCTTCGCCAATGGTTCTAGTCATTGGTTTTTCACACCAAATATCTTTACCTGCCTTGGCCGCTTCAATGGCCATAATACCATGCCAATGAGGAGGCGTAGCAATATGCACAATATCTACTTCAGGCAGTGCAATTAATTCCCTATGGTCATGAAAAGTTTTTACATTGCCTCCTACTAGTGCTGCAGCAGATTGTAAATGTTTTTTATCTACATCGCAAATGGCTACCACGCGTGTACCTGCATAAGGGATATGACCAACACCCATACCACCTAATCCGATGATACCTTTGGTGAGTTGATCACTAGGTGCTAAAAATCCTCTACCTAGTACCTGTCTTGGAACAATTGAAAAACCTGCCACTACAGCAGCAGAATTTTTTAAAAATCGACGACGGCTATTTTTTTCCGGTGTTTTCATAATTTGTTATTAATGTAAAAAATAATTTTATGGTTAATGTATTGCTAATGCTTCCCTTTCCTTCTCTAAATTTATTCTTTTTTGCTTAAATTTCGTACAATCTAGATTTTTGCGCCAGGTCCTTTTACAAATTTTCCAGGTTTAGCATTGGTATGTTCACCCTCTTTCAACACTTGTACACCATTTACCCAAACATGTGACATACCCGTTGCATATTGTCTTGGTTTTTCAAAACTGGCATGGTCCTTTATTTTACTAGGATCAAAAACTAATACATCGGCATAGTTGCCCACCTTTAATTCCCCACGCTTTTGTATATGTAAACTTGTAGCCGCTACTTTAGAAAGTTTATTAATGGCTGCTTCTATAGTCATTACTTTTTCTTCATTTACATAATGTCCAATCACGCGTGCAAAATTTCCATAAGCACGAGGGTGTGTACTTTGTTTCATGAAGATAGGATCGGTAGAAGCAGATTCTGCATCAGATCCAAAGCTTACCCAAGGAAGTACAATTTGTTTTTTTATGTTTTCTTCGCTCATTAAAAAATAAGCGACGTCTACACGACTACTATCTTGAATAATTAAATCGATAGCGCAATCCTCTGCAGTCGTATTTCTCATCTTTGCTACTTCTTCTAAAGTTTTACCAGCA
Source organism: Chitinophagaceae bacterium (assembly GCA_009693615.1). Classification (GTDB taxonomy): domain Bacteria; phylum Bacteroidota; class Bacteroidia; order Chitinophagales; family Chitinophagaceae; genus Sediminibacterium. Next base: position 3,225 of record SHWX01000108.1, read on the forward strand.
TATTTTGATAAAGAATCTCTTCTAAATCCAAGTAATAAAACTTTACTTGGGCTCCCTGTACCATAGTATAAATTTTCCCAATCTTTTGCATCTGTCTTCATGGCCTTTATCATCTCCGCTCTTATTTTCGGATCTTGTAAACGCAACCATAGTTTTCCAAATCCACCATCTTGTAAAGAAGGTGGCATAGACGCCGTCATCCCAGTCGCACCCGCAGTATAGGTATACATATTGGCTGCAATGTCAATGCCAGCAGCCCTTGCAGCTTCTACTAATTTTATAACAGAATCCATCTTAGGCCAATTATTTACACCGCCTGCTTTTAAATGATAAATTTCTCCATGCACTTTTGCTTCTTTAGCAATGGTAATTAATTCATTCACCGCTTCAATAAAATTATTGCCTTCACTACGCATATGTGAAATATAACCACCACCATAAGGCGCAGCGGCTTTACATAATTCAATCAACTCTTCTGTCTTTGCAAAAAAAGCAGGCGGATAGATTAAAGAACTACCCACACCCAATGCGCCTTCTTCCATGGCTTGTTTTACCAAGCCCTTCATGCTTTCTAATTCAGCAGCTGTTGGTGCGCGATTATCTTCTCCAATAATATTTTCACGAATAGTAGTGGCACCCACATAAGAAGCAATATTGCAACTAATGCCACGCTTCTCCATAAAATGCATGTACTCTCCTAATGTGTTCCATTCAATTGGAATTCTATCTGGTCCTGTTTGATCCTCTTCCATTGCCTTTTTCATCTTTGCATTTAAAGGACCCATACTTCCTCCTTCACCAAAAACTTCTAAGGTGACCCCTTGTCTAATATCTCCTTGAGAATTACCATCTATTATAAGAGAGACAGGTGCCCAACTTAACATATTAATAAAGCCTGGTGTAATGGCCATGCCTTTTGCATCAATAATATTGGTAGCTGTTTCTTTAGAAAGATCGCCAATAAAAGCAATGGTATCATTTTTAATAGCAAGGTCGGCTTTATAAGGCGCACCGCCGTTTCCATCATAGACTAAACCGTTTTTTATAATAGTGTCATACTTGCTATTACTACAAGCAAATAATAAACAAATCAAACAGATAGATACGAATTGTTTCATGGCTTTAATTTTAAATACAAAGGGTTTTTATTTCGAACAAGTTATCCGTAATTTAATGTTTTTTCAATAAATTTTTTTATATTCAAGTTCGCTTTTAAGACCAAACCAAAAAACTAACGATTATGTCAAAAAACATTCAAGCCAACAGGCTATTTGTTGCCAGCTGTCTAGCTTTATTAGTAACCTCTCTTTCCTTTGGAATTAGAGCTGGGGTTCTAAGCCAACAAGGCATTGATTTTCAATTAACGAATGCCCAATTGGGTACCATTGCAGCTACTGCCTTCTGGGGTTTTCCACTCGCAATGCTAGTAGGCGGCACCATTGTTGATATTATTGGCATGAAGCGTTTATTAGTGCTTGCCTTTATATTTCATCTAGCAGGCATTGTACTAACTATTTATGCTACAGGCTATTGGAGTTTATTTTTCTCTACTTTATTAATTGGTATAGCCAATGGTACTGTGGAGGCTTCATGTAATCCTTTAGTAACGGCTTTATACCCAAATAATAAAACCACCAAATTGAATCATTTTCATTTATGGTTCCCTGGAGGTATTGTAATTGGTACATTAATAGTATTCTTATTTAATAAAATAGGATTAGGTACGAATTTACAAGTGGGTATGATGTTAATTCCTACTATTTTATATGGCTACTTCTTTTCTAAATTAGAATTTCCTGAAACAGAGCGCGTATCAAGTGGTGTTTCTGCAACAGATATGTATAAGAGTTTATTGAATCCTCTTTTTATTTTTATGATTATCTGTATGTTTGGAACAGCTATCACAGAATTATTTACAGGACAATGGATTGATGTACTGCTAAAAAATGTAAGTGATAATGCCCTACTATTATTAACCATTGAAACAGGTATCATGGTTATTGG
>SHWX01000109.1 GCA_009693615.1 Chitinophagaceae bacterium
CCGTAATATGTTTTCGCTTGAACAAAGCTTGTTTTTGAGGCAATTTTTTCAAGTTTATCATATGGTTCTTCAAGAAAATTACCCGTATCCATTAGCAGTCCAAGCCATGGTGAGTTTACCGTGTCGTGCAGTTTTAGCATTCCTTCCGGCGTTGATCCAAGTCCCCAGTGGTTTTCTAGTGCCAATAGGATTCCACATTCCTCGGCTTTTTTTAGACATTGTTGGATGCCATCAACGCACCATTTATAGCCATCTTCTTCTGAGTAACCTGGTAGCACAGGTTCAATGCCTTTATTTTTCATTAAATCATCGAAAGATTTGATGGTATTCCATCGCCCTGTATTCAACCTCATGCAGGGTATTCCCATTTTGTAGGCCAATTCAATGCAATGGATTGTGTGCGCTACATTCTTTTTTAATTCTTCCTTATCAGGGGTAACAAAACCTTGATGAATAGAAAGACAGGTCATGGCAATGCCATTAACAAAAGCATGTTTTTTTAGCATTTGAAGATAGGCATTGTCTTCGCTTTCCATTTGGCGATGCAATACATCAATGCCTTCTAATCCTAACAAAGCGGCTTGATCTATTACTTTTTGAATAGGGTATTTTTCACCTTTGAAATGCCAATAGGAATAGCTAGAAACGCTTAGCTTAATTTTTGAAGTATTTTTTGGTGTACTATTATTGTTATCTGATCGATTTAGAGGCATGAACCCCATGGCAGGTAACAGTGTAGCTGCTTGAACAAAATTTCTTCTATCCATAATATATAGTTTTAATACTTAAATATACTATATAAATGCAACTAATTTAGTAGAAGAAAATCTAAGCAAAAGGGCGTTTTAGCATGTTTTCACCCTTTTTTAGCTCAAAAAGATAGGCGGTGAATAAAACTTAATATTTTGTTAATAATTAATCGTAAATATATTAATTTTTAACTTAAATTGTATAATAAAATTTCTAACTAAAATAAATTATATGCGAAACACAACACCTTACTTAAGGTTAATTCGACTGTTTAGTTTCACTTTTGTACTAACTCTATTTACAATGTTTGCTATGGCTCAGCAAACTGTAACTGGTAAAGTTATAGACGCGGAAACTAAATTGCCTTTAAATGGAGTGTCAATATTAATCAAGGGTTCTAATCTTGGAACCACAACAGACACAGAAGGAAATTTCAAATTAACTGCAAATGCCAACCAAAAAACTTTGGCATTCTATTACAATGGTTACCTTGGTAAAGACGTAAAAGTTACCACTGGAACGCTAAATGTTGAGCTTGAGGTGGACGTTAACATGCTTCAATCGGTCGTGGTTACAGGTTATTCTGCACAAAGAAAAAAGGATATTACCGGTGCCGTTGCAGTAGTTTCTGCTAAAGATCTTCAAGCTACCCCTACTGCAAGTGTGACTCAAATGTTACAAGGAAAAGCTGCTGGTGTGGTGGTTGGTAATGACAACTCTCCAGGTGGTGGAACCATGGTACGTATAAGGGGATTTGGTACAATTAATAATAATAGTCCCTTATATGTAATTGATGGAGTTCCTACGCAAGGTAGCCTAAATCAAATTAACCCTTATGATATTGAGTCAATGCAAGTATTAAAAGACGCCTCTGCTGCCTCTATCTATGGTTCTCGTGCTGCAAATGGAGTAATCATTATTACTACCAAAAAAGGTAAGACTGGAGAGCCTAAAATTACTTTTGAAATGTATTCGGGAACGCAAAGTCCTGGTAAACTTTTAGAATTACTTAATGCAGAAGAACTAGGTAAATATCTATTTAAATCAAATGTGGGAGCAGGCAATAAGCCATGGATTAGTTCTCCATCGGCTCAATATCGCTTCACTGAAAGTGGAGGGGTGACCATGGCGGACTATATTTTCCCTAACCTTTTTGGTTCAGCTCCCGATCCAGCTTCTTACACAAATGATATTAATAATCCTGAATTAGGAAAGACAAGATTTAACATCAATAAAGCCAATAAAGAAGGTACCGATTGGCAGGATGTGATTTTTAATCCCGCTTCTATAACTAATTATCAAATTGGTGCTTCTGGTGCTACAAGCAAAGCAAAGTATTCCTTTTCAGGAAACTATTTTAAACAAGATGGTATTCTTAGTTATACTAATTATGAGCGTTATTCAATTCGTGCTAATACCGAATTCACTCAAGGGAAATTTACAGTTGGTCAAAACCTAACTTTTTCTTACGATGAAAGAGCTGGTATTACTAATAACCAAGAGTCAAATCCTATTATGCTTGCCCTTCGTATTCATCCTATAATTCCTGTTTACGATGTAACTGGTGGCCCAACAGCACTTGGCGGAACCAATCTTTCTCCCTATAATGGCTTTGGTGGACCTCGAGGTTTAAACCTGGGAAATGCTACCAATCCATTGTCAGGCTTGTACAGAGATAAAGACAACAAAACATTGGGCACCCACGTATTTGGAAATGCATTTGCTGAAGTTGCTATTTTAAAAAACTTAAAGGCGCGTTCTAGTATTGGAGTAGAGTATAATAATTTTAACCGCTCAGAGTATTTCATTAGAAACATTGAAGCAGCAGAACCAAGAAATACCAATAGTCTGAATGTATTCAATAATTATGATAACTCATGGACATGGTATAATACATTAAACTATAATACCACCATAAATAGTGCACACAATATCAATGTGCTTGCAGGAACGGAAGCAGTGAGTACCTATGCATTTGGTTTTCAGGCTAGCAGAAGTAACTTCACATTTGATGATGAGGGTTATCGTTATCTTAACGCAGGGTCTGCTTCAGGTTTGAGCAATGCGGGAAGCGGCGCAATTAGAACCAGATTATTTTCTCAATTCGCAAAAGTGAATTATGATTATAATAATTTCTTATTAGGTGACTTCACCATTCGTAGAGACGGTTCTTCTCGTTTGTCTGAAGCAAATCGCTACGGAGTTTTCCCTGCAGGATCTTTTGGTGTTCGTTTGACAGAATTAAAGGCATTGAATAATATTTCTTGGTTGCAAGACCTAAAAGTACGTGCTGGTTGGGGTAAAACAGGTAATCAGTTAATCCCTAACGTATACAATGCTTATACTTTATATACAGCAGATCCAGCAAACAATGGTTATGATATTAGTGGTTCAGGTACTTCAGTTTCCGCTGGTTTCGATTTGACACAATTTGGAAATGCGAATGGAAGATGGGAGACCACTACTTCCACAAATATTGGTATTGATGCATCTTTATTAAAAAATAAATTAGATGTAGTATTAGATTGGTACACTAGAGAAACTTCAGATATGCTTGCACAAATTGCAGTAGCAAGAGCTCAAGGACAAGGTACCATTCCATATACTAATATAGGTACTATGCGCAATACGGGTATCGATTTGAATTTAACTTGGACTGATAAGGCGATGGCTGGTAAATTACGTTATTCTATTAACGTAAATTTAAGTCGCTATAAAAATGAAGTCATTAAATTAAATGACGACCCAAATGCAACTTTATTTGGTTTTACTACCCGTCTTCCTTCTATCTCTGCATCTAAAAAAGGATACCCTATTTCTAGCTTCTATGGATATATAGTAGATGGTATTCTTACTGCTGAGCAAGCAGCTACTGCACCAAAATTTGGAACCTACACAAGAGAGGGTGTATTTAATTTCAGAGATGTGAATAAAGATGGTATCGTTTCTGCTGCAGACCGAACTATATTAGGAAATCCACATCCAGATTTTATTTATGGTGTGAATTTGACTGCAGGGTATAAAAACTTTGATTTAGCTATATTTCTAAAAGGACAACAGGGTGGAGATATCTTCAACTATGTTCGTTACTGGACTGACTTCAATGTATTCCAAGGAAATCGTTCTTCAAGAATGCTGTATGGTTCTTATGGCGAAACTGCTAATCCATTATTGCCAAGGTTGAATTCTAGTGACGCAACAAGTCAACAAGTTTCTTCATACTTTATTGAAGATGGTTCTTATATGAGATTGGGTAATCTTCAATTAACTTATTCTATTCCTGAATCTGTTATGAAGAAGTTTGGTATCTTCTCCTCTTCACAAATTTATGTACAAGGTCAAAACCTATTTACGCTTACAAAATATACAGGCTATGACCCAGACATTAACTTGCGTACCTCTGGAAATGATAACCAAGACTACCATATGGGTATAGACGAAGGAGCATATCCTACTGCTAAATCTTTTATGTTAGGCGTAAGACTTAAATTTTAAATAAATCATAAATTTAAAACTGATCAATATGAAAAAAATAACTTTACTTCTGTCACTAGTCATTATCATGGCTGTTGGATGTCAGAAAAATTTCTTGGAAGTTGGCCCTCAGGGCGTAGCTAGTGCCGAGCAATTAAAAAGTAAAACGGGTGTAAATGCCTTATTAATTGGTGCTTATTCTTTATTGGATGGTGTTGGATCTGGTACTACACAATGGCATGGCTCTGTAGACAATTGGGTTTTTGGAGGTGTCGTTTCAGATGACTCTTATAAAGGAACAGATGCTGGTGACCAACCCGAGCAAAGCTTTTTAGAGCAGTACAACTGGCTTTCAGATAATACACATCTTAGAGGAAAATGGCAACATTTATATGATGCTATCTCTCGCTGCAATGAGACAATTCAAGTTACTAACGACCCTGCTGTAAAAGACATGACAGCAAGCGAAAAAACAATCGCCTTAGCAGAGGCGCGTTTCTTAAGAGGGCACTACCATTTTGAAGCAAAAAAAATGTGGGGTAATGTTCCTTACTTGGATGAAAAAATGTACGATCGTGCCAATCCAGGTGGAGTTTTGGTAACAAATACTGTAGATATCTGGCCAAATATAGAGGCCGACTTTAAATTTGCAGCTGAAAATTTACCTGCCACTCAAACTCAGAAAGGTAGGGCAACTAAATGGTCTGCAAAGACATATTTAGCTAAGACATTACTTTTTCAAAAGAAATGGGCTGCTGCTAAAACTGAATTGCTTGATGTTTATACTAACTCTGGAAAATCCTTAGTTACTCAATACCATGACAATTATAAAACAGTAACCAACAATAATAGGGAGTCTATTTTTGAAGTACAGTTCTCTATTAATGATGGAACTACAGGAGGAAATGGTAACAAAGGAGCTACCTT
>SHWX01000110.1 GCA_009693615.1 Chitinophagaceae bacterium
ATATAGTTATGTCTACTATTAAATCTAATCAGTTATTATCATCTTTTTCTTTCTATTTCATAGCCAATTTTCTTTTTTTTCTGCCCGTATTTTAGTATTTTGTTATACAATATTAATTGCCTTATGGAATCTAAAAGACTCTTCGATTGCATCGAACATCAATTAGCGCATTTCCCTCAAGAGGATATGTTAGCTGCCAAAGAAAACGGACAATGGCGTAAATATGCTACTAAAGAAGTAGCGCAAATTGCCAATGAACTAAGTGCTGGTTTGCTAAGCCTTGGCTTATCTGCCCATAACTTTTCACCAGAAGGCAGCGATAAAATTGCGGTAATAAGTACCAACCGTCCTGAATGGATATTTGGTGATTTTGCCGCCCAACAACTAGGTATTATTTGGGTACCTGTTTATCCTACTACGAACCCCATAGAACTTACTTTTATATTAAATGACGCCTCTGTTAAATATATGTTCGCAAGCAATCAAGAACTATATGATAAAGTCATGTCTATCAAAGACAAGGTTGAATGCTTAAAAGAAGTGTACACTTTTGACCGTATCGCTGGCGCTAAACATTGGTCTGAATTAAGAAATAATGATGCAGCTTTATTAGCCCAAGTAGACCAAATTAAAAAAACCATTCCTGTAGACCATGTAACTACTTTTATTTATACTTCAGGCACTACAGGTACACCCAAGGGTGTGATGTTAACGCATAGAAATATTTATTTTAATTTAATGATGGGAAAAAAATCATTTCCTTTCAACGATGCGCCCGATCAAAAAGTGCTTAGTTTTTTACCATTGAATCATATTTTTGAAAAATTGGCTTCCTATATTTATTTGTATAGTGGTATGAGTATTTATTATGCCGAAAGTTTAGAAACCATTGGCGATAATTTAAAAGAAATATCTCCTGACGGATTTTCTACCGTGCCTAGGCTTTTAGAAAAGATGTTTGAAAAAATTATGATGAAGGGAGAAGAGTTAACGGGGGTAAAAAGAAAATTATTTTTCTGGGCAGTAGCCTTAGGTGAAAAATATGATAATTTAATTCCAGGATCTTGGTGGTACCGTACCCAATTAAAACTAGCCAATAAATTAATTTTTGTAAAATGGCGTGAAGCAGTGGGAGGCAATGTAAAGTTTATTGTTACAGGAGGTGCAGCTTGTCAAGTAAAACTATTACGCATTTTTAATGCAGCGCAAATACCTATCTATGAAGGCTATGGTCCTACAGAAAATAGTCCTATTATCAGTGTGAATCAACAAACCCCAGGCGGCTCTAAATATGGTACAGTAGGTCCGGTTATTGAAGGGGTCCAGTATAAAATAGAAGCAGATGGAGAAATATGTGTAGCGGGCCCAAGTGTGATGTTGGGTTATTATAAGCGTCCCGATTTAACTGCAGAAGCCATTATAAATGGTTGGTTACATACAGGAGATATAGGAGTAGTAGAAGATGGTAAGTATTTAAAAATTACCGATCGTAAAAAAGAATTATTTAAAACCAGTGGGGGTAAATATGTAGCACCTCAACCTATTGAAAATAAAATGAAAGAAAGTCCTTTCATTGAACAAATTATGCTCATTGGTGATAACGAGCGTTTTGTAAGTGCTTTAATTGTGCCTTCTTTTGCTAAATTAAAAGATTGGTCCAAGCAACATGGTTTACAATATGTAAGCAATGAAGAAATAATAAAAAATACGATGGTGCTTACCATGTTACAAAATATTATTGATGAGTATAATAAATTATTTAATCAAGTAGAACAAATAAAAAAGTTTGCTTTAATGCCTAGAGAGTGGAATATTGATAACGGAGAAATGACACCTAAATTAAGTTTAAAAAGAAAAGTGGTACTAGCTAATTTTGAAAAAGAGATTAAGGCGATGTATGTATAATGGTATTTTATTTTAAAACATTCTTATATCATACTATGTTTAAAAAATTTAGTGCTCTTAAAAGACATATACCTCTTCTTTGCTTTCTTCTTGTTTTTACTATAACATGTATTCCCATTTTTGCTCAATCTACTAATGGCAACCATCCTAATCCATTTTTTAATTCAAAGGGTAAACTCATTATAATAGGAGGGGGCTCTATACCCGATTCTTTATTTAATTTTTTCGCAAACTATATTGGAGGCAAGGATCAACCCGTAGTGTATATTCCCACCGCCACCACCGATGAAGAGTTTATTCAAAAAGGCGAACACTTAGTTAAGTTCACCTCTCGGGGCTTTACTAATTTAAGTACCATACATACGCGCAATAAAAAAGAGGCCGATGATCCTAAAAATATTGCACTAATGCGTAATGCGAAAGGCTTGTTTTTTGGAGGAGGAGACCAACAATTAATTGCAGATGCCTACGGCGGCACTAAATTATATGATGAATTCATTGCTTTATTAGATAGAGGCGGTGTTATTATGGGAACCTCAGCAGGAGCCACTATCATGGGCTCTTTAATGGTGGGAGGCGATGCCAGAGATGACATAAGTAAAAAGTATGCATTCAATCCTGCCTTTTCTTTTATGACTAATACGGCACTAGATCAACATGTATTAGCGCGCAATCGTCAATTTGATTTAATTCCTGTGATTGAATATTACCCAGGCACTTTAGGTATTGGAATGGATGAATCAACCGCCATTATAGTAGAAGCAGGACAATTTAAAGTATGGGGTATATCTTATGCAATGTTATATGATCCTAAGGATTGGGCAGAACAAAAAAAGAAATGGGGTAGAGTTTTAAAACCATTTAAAATGATGGCTTCAGGCAGCAGTTTTAATTTTGTGACTAGAGAGATTACTAAATAGAAGCTAAAAACTTTTCTTTAATAATAGCTTGTACTTGTTTGCCTTGAATTTTACTTTCTAACCAAGAAATAATATCTAGGTACATAAAGGCCCTACTTTCTAATTTATTGTTAGTAAGGGGTTGTAAGGTTTCTAATAAAACAGAGAATGACTTTTTAATAGCAGCCTTACTATTCAACAAACTATTTTCTTCCCCACCACTTTGAATCGACTTTCTTAAGAAGTTAAATAATACTTCTTCTACCGTACTTAAGCTTTTCATTTTATACATAAATCGGTAGACCGACTTTGATAAATAATTCACCACTGCCGTATTACCCATTTCATAGTGTGCAATTAAATGAAGTAAACGCGCATAACATTGTAAGTCGTCTCTTAAATTTAATTTCCAATTAATAATTCTATTCAAGTAATCAATGGCCTTGGCAGGCTTACCCGCACCAAAATACAAGCAGGCAATTTTATAGTAAAACACCAATATGCGGTGGCTATCTAAATAGAGTTCAATTTCCTTCAACTTCGCTTCCATGGCGGGTATCATGGCTAGTCCCTCGCTAAAACTACCCTCAAAAAAATGCTTATTTATCTTAGCTATATATAAGTATATAAAGCTTTGTATTAAATTATTTTTATTGTTCAGTACAATGGGCGTATTGCTATAATTTTCTAAAATAGCAATGGTTTCATTTAATTTATCAAAACTTCTTAAATCAAAATGAGAAGTAATTAAATTATGTAGTCCCTTAATATATTGTGCTGTTTCAATATGTTTCATATTTTCTGTAGCATCAAATAGGTCCACCCATTTTTGAGCATACCTATAATGCATTAGAAAATCTTGTGTAATAAAACCATACCAACAATAACATTGGTACTGGTACATCTTTTCATAAAATCCAACAGACGATTTTACTTTCTCCATAATCGGGTCCTGCATTAAACTGTCTAATGCAAGCCTGTCCTCATTATTACGTGCATGACCATGTTGAATATACCAACCATATAATTGTAAAGAAAGGTTTGAAATCTTAGCAATATCATCCAAGCGTGCATTCACATCATCAATTTCTTCACTTAATTGTTTAGCACGGTCCTGCATGCTTCTAGTTATATGCAAGGCTTCAATTTTCTTTTCTAAAAATAAAACCTGCAATAAATAAGTAACCTGATTATTTTGTTTTGTTAAAGTTTTTATTTTTTCAAGCACGCGTAAGCTTTGAATGTATAAACCTTTATTGTATAAAATTTTAGCGTGGTCTAACTGTTCGTGAATTTGTAAATCTATGTTTTCACTTTGCTTCACCACTCTTAAGCTGGATAAAATTTGATCGTATAAATGAGCCTTTAAATTAGAGAGCTGTTGTTTCGAAATAGACTCGTTTTTGCGTAGCAGCTCCTCCTCATCGTATGCCTTCATTTTATCCAAGGCATCAAAAAGCTGAATAGTCTTTAAATCGGCCGAGGCAGAATTACGCTTCACATAAAGCTTGAAATTGCGCTTTTCCCCCCTTTCCAAGGATTTAACCAGAATAAATATTGCCTCCGTACTTAGGTTGGGCATCGTAGCTAATTTTAGTTCAAGTTATTGAATATCAATCATTTAATCAAATATTGACCTCATTACACATTGTAAATTAACCATAATTATGATGTGAATTACTTGTGAATAGTCGTTAAATTTATACAATATACGGGCTAAAAGCCCGTTTTCTATCTATAAAATGTTCATAATCAATAAGATGCTTGCGATTGAAGCCCTCAAAATTCATTCAAAAAGGTATTTGAAGGATAACTAAATAAACGAATTAACGATGAGTCAGAAAGTGTTCATATTTGATACCACATTAAGAGACGGCGAGCAGGTTCCTGGCTGTAAATTAAACACGCAAGAGAAATTAGCTTTAGCGGTTCGACTAGAAGAATTAGGCGTAGATATTTTAGAAGCAGGTTTCCCCGTTTCAAGCCCAGGCGATTTTGAATCGGTGAATCAGATTGCAAAGACTTTAAAAAATACTGTGGTATGTGGATTAACGCGTGCAGTACAAAACGATATTGAAGTAGCCGCTGCTGCTTTAAAACCTGCCAAGCGTTTTAGAATTCATACAGGTATTGGTACTTCGGATTTACATATCAAATATAAATTCAACGCAACGCGTGAAGAAATTATTGAACGTGCCGTGAGCGCTGTTAAATTAGCACGCAACTTTACAGACGATGTAGAATTTTATGCAGAAGATGCAGGTCGTACTGATAATGAATATTTAGCTAGAGTGATAGAAGCCGTTGTTAAAGCAGGTGCAACTACTTTAAACATTCCCGATA
>SHWX01000111.1 GCA_009693615.1 Chitinophagaceae bacterium
GCTACCTTATTTATAGGTACTAAAGGAAAAGTAGCCTGCGGTTGGGGTGGCAGTCATCCAAGATTACTTCCACTTAGTTTAAATAAGGATATTAATATTCCTGAAAAATATGCGAGAGTAAAGGGCAATATGGATGGGCATTGGTGGCAATGGGTAGATGCAAGTATTGCGGGTTATGGCAATATGGAAGTAGACTCTCCTTTTGTGGGTTATGCAGGGCCATTAACAGAAACTGTTTTACTAGGCAATTTATTATTACGCAGTTTTAATATTCGTGAAAAAATAAAAAGAGTTGATCCTGTTTATGGTAATATGGAAGGCTATAAATTTTCTGGAAGATACAAGGCCTTGAAATGGGATGGCGAAAATATGCGTGTCACTAATTTTGAGGCAGCAAATCAATTTATTAAAAGAGAATACAGAAAAGGTTGGGGTGAATTAAAATTATAATTGATCGAAGTATAAACCAGCAGCGCCTAGTATACCTGCATTCTCTAATTCAGATAATTCTATTTTTAAATTGGTTACTGAATGCCCAAAGGCAAAAGTATTTATGCGTGCCCACATATTTTTTTCAAAATAAGGATAGGCATGTCTTACGGAACCTCCAAGTACAATAAAGGAAGCATCATAAGTATACATGATGGTTTTTATAGCATTTCCTAAATGCGTGCCCATTTCTGCATAATACTGCTGAGCTTGTTTGTCGCCAGCTTTAGCGCGTTCAAATACTTCTTCCCCTTTTAAATTATACATATGAGAAAAATATTGACCACTTGCATAGTATTCATAATTATGGTCAAGGTAGTCAACCATACCAAACTCGCCCGCCCCACAATTAGGACCAGCAAACAAATGCTTATTGACAATGGCCCCACCTCCTAAACCTGTTCCAATAGAAAGCCCAATCATATCTGACTTACCCCTGCCCTTGCCGAAATGAAATTCACCTAAGGCAAAACAGTTGGCATCATTGTTTACAAATACAGGAAGCTTATATTTTTTTTCTAAAATTTCTTTTAAAGGCACTGCTTTCCAAGAACCAATATGTTGCACATCGTATACAATGCCTTTAGCTAAGTCCACTACACTTGGAACCCCTATTCCAATGGCAACTACTTCTTTATCCAATAGTGTATCTATTAATAAATAAAAATCGGCTAATACTTCCTCTACAGTGCCTGCACTTTTAATGCGTTTGCTTTGAATATTGTGTATACTGCCCTCATGCACTAAACCCGCACGAATATTGGTAGCCCCTAAATCTATACCTACAACTTTAGTTTCACTCATAAAATATTTTAAGCAATACCGCCTTCTTTCTTTTTAAATAAAGAAATGGTTTTATTAGTAATTATTGGCTTTGCCCAAAATCCAATACTAAATATAAAGCCAAGTGTTAAAAATAAAAAGCACATGCCTAATCGCAATCCATAGTTATCTCCTAACCAACCAACTATTAAAGGCACAATGGCGCCACCTATAATGCCCGTTACCATAATACCCGAAAACGAGCCATGGTGTTCACTTACAGAGTTTAAGGCCAAAGAAAATATAATGGGATATAAGACTGATGCAAAAAATCCTACCATTGGAAAAGCTATTAAAGCCATGGAAGAAGTTCCAAATAAAGCTAGTGCTAAACTTATAATGGCTAGTCCAGTAAATGTAATTAGTACAATACGGCTATCCATAATTTTTAAAAGTAGTAAACCTAGAACACCACCCGCAGTCATTAGTCCCCAGAAATAAGCAACGGTTTCAGCGCCTATTTTTTGAGGATCCAACCCGTGGTAGCTTAAAAGAAATTGTGAAATCCAATTCGCAACACCTTGTTCTGAGCCTACATAGCAAATCATAGCTATAAAATATAAAATAACTTGCCTATTCTTAAGTAGGGTTAAATGTGTGGCGAGTGCACCTGCCTTTTCATCTTGTTTTAATTCAACTGCAGGGAATTTAGATACAGCTATAACTACTATCATCAAAAAACAAATGAATACAAATAGAAAGTAAAGTGAAATCCAAGGTAGTTGCGGAGGTACTAATGTATATAAATAAGTGAGTAAGCCATTATCTTTCATATCATGGCCCATGGCGAATACCAATTTAGAATAGACTAAAGGGCTTAAAAAGGAAGCAAAGCCAAATATAAGCTGTGCTAGTACTGAGTAAAAAGCAAAGTTTTCCTCCCCACCCGAAGTGCGTAATAAAGGGTTTATCACTACTTGCAACATAGCCATGCCACATCCTATTATAAATAAAGAACCTACCGCCGATAAATAATTAGGAAATAAGGCTAAAAAAAGTGAGCCTACAAAAGCCACGGCAAAAGCAGTTATCATTACTTTTTTCTCTTTGTACTTTTCTATCATCATTCCAGAAGGAATAGACATGACACCATATGCAATAAAAAAAGCAAACGGCAAGAAGGCCACCAAGGTTAAACTTAAACTAAAGCCTTTGATTAAATCGGGAATCAAGGGCCCCATAATATTGGTCAAAAAAGAAATAACAAAAAATGTTAGCAGAATAAGGAAAACGATATAGGGGCTTCTTTTCATAAATTATCTCTAATATACGATTTTATGATGAGACTCAAAAAGCCCTAGATATTGACTGGCTAAGCTTTATCTTTGCCCCATGGGCCAGAAAAAACTGATCAAATTTGCAGCCATTAAGCAGTACGAGAATGTACTGGAATACCCACAGGGTATGCCGGGCAAATGGAAGGCCTATTTTGAAAAATTAGCCAGGGAAGACTACCCCATTTCATTGGATACACTTGAAATTAGTTCTAGTAATAGTCCAAAAAAAAATGCCTCCAATAAGCCCCTGGTATTGGAGCTGGCTTGTGGGCGTGGAGAGTATGCGGTGGGTTTGGCGCGACTATTTCCTGAACAAAATTTTCTAGGGCTGGACATTAAAGGCAATAGAATTTGGAAAGGTGCAAGCATTGCGAATAAAGAAGGCATTAAAAATGTTGCCTTTGTTAGAACGCAGATAGAACAGAGCATTCAATATTTTGCCAAAGAAGAAGTAGCTGAAATATGGATTACTTTTCCTGATCCTCAATTAAGATTATCTAAAGCCAAAAAAAGATTAACCCATCCACAGTTTTTAAGATTATACCAGCAGTTTTTACAACCAGGAGGTATAGTGCATTTAAAAACAGATAGTCCTAATTTATACTTATTTACCAAAACAGTGATTGAGCTATACGGCCTTACACTATTGACTGCAACTGATGATGTATATGGAACAGCCTTTTTGCAATCAGATAAATGGGATGAGCGCTATGCTATTAAAACTTATTATGAGGGATTAAATATTGCAAGTAGTAATCGTATTCATTATATTCAATTTAAAATTGACAAAGTTTTGCCTAAAGATAAAGATGAAACGCTTAAAGAAATGATTGCAGCATTTGAAGTAACAGAAACTCATGATGCAAAAAGAGAAAGAGGCGTTAAAGTAAATGAAAATTAAAGTAAACAAAAGTTAAAATAAACTAAAATTAAAGCAAAGGAAAATTAAAAAATGACTGAAGGATTACAATATTATATAGACGTTGATGGTAAATATGTATTTACAGAATTGTATCACAAAGAAAGAGGCTATTGCTGTGGTAATGCTTGCAGACACTGCCCTTATAATTACGAGGCCGTGCCTGAACCAGTTAAAACAAGGTTACTACTTATAAAAGAATTAAGCGAAAATAAAGGTCCTAATGCAATACACCCCAAAGACTAAAGATTTTTTTCAAAATGTATTTGATCTAGTGCGTCTTATTCCCAAAGGGCGTGTTACGAGCTATGGTGCTATTGCAAAGTATTTAGGTACAGGTGGAAGCTCGCGTATGGTAGGCTGGGCCATGAATGCATCTCATGGGGTAAAACCTAAAGTGCCTGCGCATAGAGTGGTAAATAGAAATGGAATGTTAAGTGGTAAGGCTCATTTTGCAACGCCTACAACTATGCAAGAACTACTTGCCAAAGAAAAAATAAAAGTGAAAAACGAAACCATTATAGATTTCGAAAAATATTTCTGGGACCCTATTAAAGAATTAGGGATTTAACTATAATAAGGCGATATCATTAAGTATACCAAGGGGCCAGTAACTGCTACATAAAACCAAATAGGCCAAATTCTTCTTGCTATTTTTTTATGGTCTTCAAATTCGCTGGTTAAACCTCGGTAAGCCGTGAATAATATAAAAGGTAAACTGGTAGCCGCTAGAATAATATGGGTAAATAATAAAATAAAGTAGAAGGCTCTTAAATTTCCCACTACTGCTTGTTCTGCAATGCTCACAAGGCCATCGTGGTCGGTATCACCGAACTTCGTCTCTCCTGCCAATAAATGATGTGCGATATAAGAGACTAAAAATAATACCGATAAAAAAAGTGCAGTTAGCATAATATTTTTATGCGCTGTATATTTTTTTTGCTTCACAGCCACCAGAGCTGCCACTAATAAAACTGCTACTGTGGCATTGATAATGGCGTTCGCTAAAGCAAATATATGTTTGTCAAAAGGTAGTTCTACTGTAATGGTAAACTTAGTTAAAAAGCTTACTGCTACAAATACAACTACCGAAAATACTCCAATTAATAATTTCGCTTGCTTATCGTTCTTTTTAATAACAGGTGCTAACATAATTCTATTTTTATTATTACAAAATAAATACTTTCAATAAATAGCTTACTACTCTTTTGTAGTTTTATTAAATTTAGTATTAAAATAGTAAACAAACCAACTTACTAGTAAGGCTATTATTAGCCATAGCCAGCTTAGGTCTACAATATCTTGAAATATTTTATTCTTTTTAGTCTTGTCTTTTTCTAGCATTAAATACCCTACATCCTTCGCTAACTTTAAAAGCGAGGCAGAATCTAATCCATTATAGTAGCCACGAATTTGCATTTTTTTATCAATTAAAATAAAGCGGTTGGTATGTACAAAATCGGGGCTAATAGGTTCTTGACTAAATTGATCTACTTTCAATTCCTCAAAAGCAAACTTATAAATAGAATCGCGATTGCCTGTTAGTAGCCACCAGTTGTCGGCAATGACTCCCGTTTTATTGGCATAGGCCCTTAATACAGGAACGCTGTCTCTATTAGG
>SHWX01000112.1 GCA_009693615.1 Chitinophagaceae bacterium
TTTACTTTCGCGTTTTTAGATGCTGATTTTGCCATGACTATTTAATTTCTTTATGTAACGTTACTTTTTTCAAAATTGAATTATACTTTTTGAACTCCAAACGATCTGGAGTATTCTTCTTGTTCTTCGTAGTAATATAACGACTTGTACCTGGTAAACCAGTAGTCTTGTGCTCTGTGCACTCTAATATTACTTGAACTCTATTTCCTTTCCTTGCCATGATGGTATATTATAAGTTATACTTAATTAGGTTAATTAAATCTTTTCGCCTTGAGCTCTAAGATCTTTAACAACAGAAGCTAAACCATTCTTATTAATGGTTCTGATAGCATCAGTTGATACTTTGATGGTAATCCAGCGATCTTCTTCTATGAAGTAGAAACGCTTCTTTTGCAAATTTGGAAGGAAACGACGCTTTGTCTTGATGTTGGAGTGTGAAACACTATTTCCAGACATCGGCTTCTTTCCAGTTAATTGACATACTCTAGCCATGAGAAATTATTTTTTACGGACGGCAAAGGTAAGTAAATAACCTTTACAGTCCCATTTATTTTAGTGTTTTTTTGTAGATTTATCCCAATAATGTCTAAAAAAGGATAAAATGTTGGTTTTCATGAAGCTATAAGGCATTTGGGAGGCCTTATGCATACATTTCTGCCCTTAATTCTTGCACCCTTTTATCTTCCATATATTCATCAAAAGTCATCAATCTATCAATGATTCCTTTAGGGGTAATTTCAATCACTCTATTGGCCACCGTTTGCATAAAAGTATGGTCATGAGAGGTGATTAGTACCACACCTGGGTAGTTTTGACAACCCTCGTTGAAGCTTTGTATACTTTCAAGGTCAAGGTGGTTGGTAGGTTGGTCCAAAATAACCACATTCGGGTTTTGAAGCATCATCTTACTTACCATGCAACGTACTTTTTCTCCCCCACTTAAGACATTGGTCTTCTTTGATACATCGTCTCCACTAAATAGCATCTTGCCTAAAAAGCCTCTTATAAAGGGCTCATCGGCGTCTGTTACATGAGTAGGAACATATTGTCTTAACCAATCCATTAAAGTATAGGCTTCATTAAAAAAGCTATTATGTTCCATGGGTAAATAAGCACTGGTAATAGTGGTTCCCCACTCGTAAGTTCCGCCATCAGCTTTACCATTGTTATTAATAATATCGAAAAAATAAGTAATCGCTAATGGGTCTCTACTTAAAAAAGCAATCTTGTCGTTTTTGCTTACAGAAAAAGAAACGTCTTTGAATAAAACACGACCATCTACTTCTTTTTTTAATTTTTCTATATTCAAAATTTGGTTACCCACTTCACGCAGTGGTTGAAAAATAATACCTGGATATTTTCTGTTCGATGGTTCAATTTCTTCAATGGTTAATTTTTCTAAAGCCTTTTTACGAGAAGTTGCTTGCTTACTTTTACTTGCATTGGCAGAGAAACGCGCAATAAAATCTAATAAAGCGGCACGCTTGTCTTCATTCTTTTTATTCTTGTCTGACATTTGACGCGCCATTAATTGAGACGACTCGTACCAGAAAGAATAATTACCTGTAAATGTTTTTATTTTAGAACGGTCAACGTCTGAAACGTGCGTACACACTGTATCTAAGAAGTGTCTATCATGACTTACCACCAGTACAATATTTTGATAATCGGCTAAGAAATTCTCTAACCATCCAATAGTTTCAATATCCAAACCGTTGGTAGGCTCATCTAATAATAAAATATCTGGATTGCCGAATAAAGATTGTGCTAATAAAACTCGAAGTTTAAAATTACTTGGAATGTCTTTCATTAAGTCTTGGTGCATTGCTTCTTTTACGCCTAAGTCACTTAATAAACTTGCTGCATTACTTTCTGCTTCATATCCACCCATCTCACCAAACTCTGCTTCCATCTCTCCAGCTTTAAGACCATCTTCTTCAGTAAAATCTTCTTTAGCATATAATGCATCTTTGGCATGCATCACTTCCCACATACGCTTATGTCCCTGCATCACCGTACTCAATACAGTTTGCTCATCAAACTCAAATTGATTTTGTTTTAATACCGCCATTCTTTCGCCTGGTGTTATTTCCACCGTGCCTTTATTGGGTTCAATTTCCCCACTTAAAATTTTTAAAAATGTAGACTTACCTGCACCATTGGCACCAATGATACCATAACAGTTTCCTTTCGTGAAGCTAATATTCACTTCATCGAATAAAACCCTTTTGCCATAGGCCAATGTGACGTTTCTTGCACTAATCATTGCTAAACTATTTTTGAGGCTGCAAAGTTAATCCTTTTTAATTTACCATTTCGATCTTGCAGAGGCGGTAACGGCTAAACTTTCAAAAGCCCCGTCTAAATACTTAAAATGGGCAGCCATGGCAATCATAGCAGCATTGTCGGTACAGTATTCAAAGGCGGGTAAAAATACCGTGGACTTGGTTTTTTGGGCAAGCTGGGCCACCCCCTGTCTTAGGCCTGAATTGGCACTTACACCCCCTGCAATACAAAACTCATGGATGCCTGTTTCTTGAATGGCCTTTTTAAGTTGTTTCAATAAAATTTCAACAATGGTATATTGAATAGAGGCGCATAAATCATTTAAGTTTTCTTGAATAAATTCGGGCGATTGCTTTTGTAAAAAATATAAAACACTTGTTTTTAATCCACTAAAAGAATAATCTAAATTAGGTACTTGAGGCTTTGCAAAAACAAAGGCTTTTGGATTACCCTGCTGTGCTAATTTATCTAAAAGCGGCCCACCTGGATAAGGTAGTCCTAAAAGTTTTGAAATTTTATCAAAGGCTTCTCCTGCAGCATCATCAATGGTTTCACCAAGTATAATCATTTCAGCCGCGCTATTACACCTTACAATTTGTGTATGACCACCGCTCACTGTTAAACATAAAAAAGGAAAACTAGGTTTGGGATCATCTATTAAATTCGCAAGCACATGCGCTTGCATATGTTGTACCGCAATTAAAGGTTTATCTAAGGCTAAGGCTAAAGACTTTGCAAATTGAGCACCCACTAATAAACTTCCAATTAAACCGGGCGCTTGAGTAAAAGCAATGGCATCTAATTTTGCTAAACTTTCAATAGGTGTATTTTCAGGGAAGGCTTTTTTTAAGGCGGCATCTACCACTGGCACAATATTTTCCATATGTGCTCTGCTGGCAAGTTCCGGCACCACACCACCAAATTTTTCATGCACCGTTTGATTGGCAATAAAATTGGAAAGTATTTTTCCATTCACAATAATAGAGGCCGCAGTTTCATCGCAGGAAGACTCTATAGCTAATATAGTAATGGGCTGCATATGAATTTTACTTAGTTCTAATGGCTTCTACGGGGTTCATTTTAGCAGCAATGGAGGCAGGAATAATTCCTGAAACCACTCCTAAAATAATACAGATACTGAAGGCCAGAAAAATAATACTTGGGGCAATAGTTATAGCAAATGGAAGAAATGAACTAAGTGCTAAAGTGAGTATCCAAACTAAAAATAGCCCCACTAACCCACCTATAATACATAAAAAAGCACTCTCTAATAAAAACTCATATAAGATAGAAGAGCTTTTGGCTCCAATGGCTTTTTTCAATCCAATTTGACTTGTTCTTTCTCTCACGGTTACAAACATAATATTAGCTACACCAAATGCACCCACTATTAAAGAAAGTCCTGCAATAGCCCATCCTCCTTTATTCACTGCACCAAATACACTTTCCACTTGATCTTTAAATTGCGCTACATCATTACAAGTAAAATTATCTTCCTGCGTTGGACTTAGTTTTCTAATTTGACGCATAATGCCCGTTAACTCTTCTTGTAAAGCTTTCGAAGTAACACCTGGCTTAGGTTGAACCATAATAACGGGTCCTAAATTATCGGGATTATACACCGATGCCATATAATTATGCGATACAATGGTACACTTATCATAATCATATCCATTAATAATAGCAGAACCTTGTTTTTCAATAACCCCAATTACTAAAAGTTTACGGCCATTATAGGTAATAGTTTTACCCACTCCTTTATCTGCCTTGCCATATAATTCTTCTGCTACTTTATAACCAATAACGCCATAAGGTACGCCACGCGTAAAATCTGACTCGCTAAAAAACCTTCCGTAGCCAATATTAAAAGACTGTATTTTTTTATACTCTGGGGTAATTCCATATAAATTAACGCCCTTTAATATATTATCCTCGTAGGAAAAAGATTCTTGTGTTTGCATGAAAAAAGCCATGTTTGAAGCGAGTTCACTCTTCTTTTTGACGAACTCCATTTCCTCCATTTTTGGGCTAGGACGCTTCACAAATTTCCACCAAGGGTATTCTGGGCCTCCAGAATAATCCCATTTATCGATATAGACCGAATTGTTTCCAAAACTAGATAAATCGCTTTTGATTTTTGATTGTAAGCTATCAATGGTGGACAAAACCCCGATGATACAAAAAATACCAATGGTGATGCCAAATAAAGAAAGAAAGGTTCTTAGTTTATTCGCCTTTAACTCTCCTAGGGCCATTTTGAAGCTATTCCAAAGTATCGTTAACACTTTAATCATGGCATAAAATTAAGTCAATATATGTTCCCGGCTCAAATTTTATACAAGTGGTGCAAAACTAATCTAAAGGGGGCTTTTTGAAGGAATTAATTATTTATTTGTAAAATGTCAGAAAAATCATGCTGCGATTTATTCTAAGCTCGCAATTCGTTCTTACTTTTGCATCGATTTAAAATACATCTTATTATGACCTTTAAGCAAATGTTTACGTCCTCCGTGGGGAAAAAATTAGTAATGGCTTTCACTGGTATTTTCTTAGTCTTATTCTTAGTAGTGCATGCAGGATTAAATGCTTGTATTTGGGCAATGGACGGTGGTGTCACCTTCAATAAAGCAGCTCATTTTATGGGAAGTTTTATAGTGCCAAGAATTTTAGAAATAGGATTATTCTTAGGTATTTTTCTACATATCATTCAAGGCTATATGCTCACTTTAGAAAATAGAAGCAAAAGAAAAATTGGCTATGAAGTAAATTACTCAAAAGGTAGTAAATGGTATAGCA
>SHWX01000113.1 GCA_009693615.1 Chitinophagaceae bacterium
AAAAATGCAGCCACTATCGTAAAAGACAAAGAAGTGGGCAATGATTTAATTCCTACAGTTTTACAATTATTAGGTAGTGAGGAGCAAATGCAAGCAATGAAAAATAATATAAAGGACTTTGCATTTAGTACTGCAGATGAAATAATAGCAAAAGAAATTTTGAAACAAATAAATGAATAGTTGAAAAATGAATCCGTTAACAAATTGTAAGAACATTTATTTTATTGGTATTGGAGGCATAGGCATGAGTGCTTTGGCAAGGTATTTTAATACACAAGCAGTAGTAGTGAGTGGATACGATAAAACCCCCACACTATTAACCGATGCTTTAATAGAAGAAGGTATTCAAATTCATTTTGAAGACGATTTAAACAAAATAGATAAAGCGGCAACGGTAATTGTATACACGCCTGCCATTCCAGCTGAGCATGGTGAATTAAATTATTATAGAGAAAATAAATATTTAGTCGTAAAAAGAAGTGATGTGCTTCAATGGATTACTGAAAATGCTTTCACTATTGCTATTGCAGGAACCCATGGTAAAACCACAACCACTTCTATGACGGCGCATATACTTCGTCATACAGGGTATGGATGTAATGCTTTTTTAGGGGGCATTGCTACTAATTATGGAACTAATTTTTGGAGCCATGAAAAAAATGTAGTGGTAGTAGAAGCCGATGAGTACGATCGTAGCTTCTTAAAATTAGCACCCAATATTGCTGTGATTACTGCAGTAGATCCTGACCATTTAGATATTTATGGCACAGCAGAAGAAGTGGTTAAAGCCTTTGGTGAATTTTCTGATAAAATAAAACCAGGCGGTGTTCTCCTACAAAAATTTGGTACTGAATTTAATACCAATGCAAGTAATAAAAATGTGCTTTCTTATGGATACAACCATGATAAAGCCTCTTACCATACTATAAATTTAAAAGTGGTTGATGGGTCTTATCATTTTGATTTAGTGCATCCAGCAGGTATTTGCAAGAACATAATGCTGAATATGGGAGGCTTGCATAATGTTGAAAATGTAAGTGCTGCCATTGCTATTGCATTAAGTTTAGAAATAGATGAAGTAAAAATTAAAGAAGCAGTAGCTAGTTTCGCTGGGGTGAAAAGAAGATTTGAATACAAGGTTAAAACAGCGAATAAAGTATTGATAGATGATTACGCACATCATCCTGAAGAATTAAATGCTTTAATAAGCGGTGTGCGCAGTTTGTATCCCAATGAAAAAATGGTACTTGTCTTTCAGCCGCATTTATATAGTAGAACCAAGGACCAGTGCGATGGATTTGTAGAAACATTAGATAAGGCAGATGAAGTGATCTTATTACCTATTTATCCTGCGCGTGAACTTCCTATGGAAGGAGTGAGTAGTGAAATGTTATTAGACAAAATGAAGTTGAGCCATAAAAAAATAATGTCTAAGGAAGAATTATTTGATTGGGCCGCTGTTACCGAGGATAAGTTAATTGTAATGGCAGGAGCGGGCGATATTGATACCTGTATTTTAAAAGTTCAAGAAATTCTTACAAAAAAATAAATGAAGTACTGGCAAACCATATTAGTTAGAGTTCTTTGGAGTATAGCAGGCGCTGCGCTTATTGTATTATTTGTAGTAGCCTGGAAGGCCAAGGAAGAAAAAAAGTGTAGTTCCATTGAAATTGAATTAGTGGGTGAAAATACAGCCGCCTTATTTATAGATGAAAAAGAAATATTGCAAATTATTCATGAGCAAGGTATCAAAGAGGGCTTGCCTATTGGGGCGGTGAATTTAAATACATTAGAAAAATATTTAAAAACTATTCGTTGGGTAAAACATGTAGAATTATTTTTAGACAACACACAAGCCTTACAAGTTAAAATAGAACAGCGTATTCCTATTGCACGCATATTTACAGCTTCAGGTAATTCCTTTTACATTGACAAGGAAGGCTTGCAGTTACCGCTGAAACAGCTTACTGTACTGCGTTTGCCAGTATTTACCAATTTCCCATCAGATCAGCAAAAACTATCTAAACCAGATAGCCTTCTATTAAATGATATTTTACATTTCACCAAAGCAGTACAAAGCGATTCGTTTTTTATGGCACAAACAGCGCAGGTAAATATTGCTGTCAATGGCGATTTTGAATTGGTACCAACAGTCGGAGATCATATGGTCTTAATTGGTTCGGTGGAAAATATAGAAGATAAATTAAATAGACTTTATACTTTTTATAAAAAAGTTTGGGTACAAAGTGGATTGAACGCATATCAAGTAATTGATTGTCGCTTCGATAACCAAATTGTAGCGCTTAAAAAAGGCATGCAACCTATTCGGTTTTCAGCCAATGATTTACCCACCAAGGATTCAACAATGGCTTTAGAAGTGAAACTTGATACAACTGCTCCAAAAATTGCTCCAAAACAAGCTCCAAAACTAGCACCCAAAACAACCCCAAAAACAGCGGTTAAAGCCCCCTCTAAAACAGCTGTAAAACAAGCTCCTAAAAAAGGGCCTAAAAGTCTAGCTAAAACAAGTAGTAAAACAAACAATAAATCGAAAGCAAAATCGTTAATAAAAGTGAAGCCGTCTGCCAAGGCGTTAATGCCCCAAAAGAAGGCTTCCACAACAAACAACTAAAAAACAACAAAATGAGTCAGCACGAATCACCCATTATCGTAGGTCTTGATATTGGAACTACAAAAATCGCTGCCATCGCAGGAAGAAAGAATGAGTTCGGTAAGTTAGAAATCCTAGGATTTGGACGTGCCAACAGTAATGGTGTTCAACATGGTCAGGTTTTGAATATCGACCAAACCATTAAAGCCATTCAACAAGCACTTCAAAACTGTCAATTAAGCAATCCCGATTTAGAAGTGAATGAAGTTTACGTGGGTATTGCAGGTCATCATATCAAAAGTTTACAAACAAGAGGAGATCAAGTGCGTCAAGACGCCGAAAATGAAATCCAAGCTTGGGAGATTGAGCAACTCATCAACAATCAAAGAAAAACATTTATTCCTGCAGGAGATCAAATCATTGATGTAATTCCGCAAGAATTCCATGTGGACAATAACCAAAACATCAAAGACCCAGTGGGGGTGAATGGTGTGAAAGTGGGCGCTAACTTTTTAATCTTAACAGGAGATAGAAACGCTATTAGAAATATAAACCGTTCTGTAGAAAGAAGTGGTTTAATCACCAAAGATTTAGTCTTACAACCTTTAGCTTCTGCAAGTGCTGTGATGAGTGATGTAGATATGGAAGCAGGTGTGGCTATTTTAGATATTGGTGGTGGAACAAGTGACCTTGCCGTATTTTATGAAGGTGTATTAAAACATACAGCAGTCATTCCTTTCGGTGGTGAAAATATTACCAATGATATTAGAATGGGATTGGGCGTATTGAAAAGTCAAGCAGAAGCCATGAAGGTTCAGTTTGGTAGTGCTTTAACCGATGAAGCAAAAGCCAATGCCTATGTAACTATTCCAGGTTTGAAAGGAATGCCCGCTAAAGAAATAAGTGTTAAAAGTTTAGCAGGAATTATTCAAGCAAGAATGAGTGAGATACTTGATTTTGTAACTTATCATTTAAAGCAAGTGGGCATGGATAGCCGCATGTTAAATGGAGGTGTTATTTTAACAGGGGGTGGTTCTCAATTGAAACATTTAATTCAATTAACTGAATATATAACTGGTTTGAATGCAAGAATTGGTTTACCTAACGAGCATCTAGCGCCGAATCATATTGAAGAATTAAAAAAACCAATGTATTCAACTTGTATTGGTTTAATCTTAAAAGGATATAACGATTACGAACAAAATTATAAAGTATTTACAGAAACATTTAAGAAGGTAGAAGTGCCTAAGTCTTTAACTATAAATAATACAGGATCCGCGAATGGTTTAACAAGCCAAAGAATAGAAGCGAAGCCAGTTGCCACTACTTTAACGCCAGAACAAATTGAGAAAAGAAAGAGCAAATTCTGGGATCGATTCAAGAACAATCTCATTGAAATATTCAGTGAGGAAGATGACAAATTATTACCATAATATTTACCCACATTATGGTTATAAATAACAAACAGCATAAAATCTAAAAACGGTAATTTCGATATAACTAACTAAGAACGAACCATCTAACTAACCCATCTAAACACAAAAAAATGATTCAATTTGACTTGCCAAAGCAAAAATCATCCATCATCAAGGTCCTAGGCGTAGGCGGCGGTGGAAGCAATGCTGTCAACTTTATGTTTAATCAGAATATTGAAGGAGTTGATTTTATTATCTGCAACACCGATTCTAAAGCGATTGAGCAAAGTACAGTGCCTAATAAAATTCAATTAGGACCACATTTAACGCAAGGTTTAGGGGCGGGCGCCGATCCTTCAGTAGGAAAGTTAGCAACAGAAGAATCTTTAGACGAGATTAGAAAAATATTAGAAGTGAATACCCGTATGGCATTTATTACAGTGGGTATGGGTGGTGGCACTGGAACAGGGGGCGCTCCTATTATTGCACAAATTTGTAAAGATTTAGGCATTTTAACTGTAGGTATAGTAACTACTCCTTTCGGATTTGAAGGACCACGCAGACAAGCGCAAGCTGAAGAAGGTATTAAGCAATTAAAACCATTAGTCGATACATTACTAGTTATATCAAACGATAAATTACGTGTACAATATGGTAATTTAAAAATGAAAGAGGCTTTCACCAAGGCCGATAACGTTTTAGCCACTGCAGCAAAATGTATTACAGATGTTATTAATAGTCGTGGACATATTATAGTAGATTTTGCAGATGTGTGTACTGTCATGAAAAATGGCGGTGTCGCTATTTTAGGAAAAGCAGAAGTAGAGGGAGAGAATAGAGCACAAAGAGCTATTGAAGAAGCTTTGAATTCACCTCTATTGAATGACAATGATATTAGAGGTGCAAAATGGATCTTATTAAATATTAATAGTGCAGAAGGAGATTATGAGTGTTCAATGGATGAATTAGAAACCATTAATAATTTCTTACGCGAGCGTACTGGAGAAAATTCTGATGTGATTATG
>SHWX01000007.1 GCA_009693615.1 Chitinophagaceae bacterium
AAAGAGGATATTTGCCGACCAAAATTTAATATATAAAGGACTGTATGCTATTTGCGAAAAAAATAATTAGGTTAACCCCCTTTCTAGGTTTAGTTTGTTTTATCACCCCAACTAAGGCTCAAATTAACTCCCCTTTTTCTAGGTATGGACTAGGCACTGAAATAGTGAATAGTCAAAATGCAACCAGTCAAGCATTGGGTGGTTTTTCTGCTGCTTACACTTCTTCCATGAATGGTAGCTTTGGACAAAGCATTAATTTCAATAACCCTGCTTCCTATGGTACTATTTATATGACCACTTTTGATTTAGGGGTGAACTTTAATAATAATAATTTAAGTAAACTATCAAGCCCCACTGGCAAAGAAAAATCTACCTATTTAAGTCCTAATTATATCTTAGTGGGTTTACCCATGGATAAAAATAAAAAAACAGGAATGGCATTTGGCCTAAGACCTGTCTCTCAAATTAATTACTCAGTGAACGAAATAAAAAAGATTTCTTCTGGTGATACCGTTTTCAATAATTATATAGGACAAGGTGGATTAAACCAAGTGTTTGTAGGTTTTGGTAAGGCTTGGAAATACATAAGTATTGGAGTGAATACAGGTTATAATTTAGGACGTAGGAAAATAGAAAATATAAAATCATTTAAAAACAGTACCGATTCTAATTATTTTTTCCAATCTACCTCTAATACCAATACCGTATTTGGTGGCGCGTTTTTTCAATGGGGTTTACTAGGAGAATTTCCTATTTATAAAATACAAAAAGGAAAAGGTGTTCAAAAAACAGAATACTCATTAAGTTATGGTGCTACCGGTACGATGGATCAAACCATGAAAGGCAAACAAGATATGGTACGTTCTACGGGTAATTTTACAGCTTCAGCTTCTACTCCTTTAGATACAGCTATTTCTGAACAAAATAAGAGAGGCAATGTTATCATACCTGCTATCTATACTTTAGGATTAGCCTTGCATAAAAAAGAATTTGATACAAGAGGAAGTTACGACCAATGGGTATTGGGTATAGAATACAATAGCGCCGCATGGCAGGACAAGTATAGCTTCTATGGACAAAAGGATGTACTGTCTAATTCTTGGATGTTTCGTGTAGGGGCGCAGTTTTGTCCTAATGCTTTCAACTATGAAAGCTATTGGTCTACAGTTACTTACAGAGCAGGCTTTTATACTGGCAAAGACTATATAAACATAGACAATAAGGGCTTGAAAATCTCTGCCTTGACTATGGGATTGGGGCTGCCTATTAGAAAATATCGTTCCTACGATTTACAATATACTTTACTAAATTTAGCATTGCAAGTAGGCCAAAGAGGTTCTGGCGTAAACGATTACAAAGAAAGCTTTGTTCAATTTACATTAGGCTATAGCTTGAGCGATGTTTGGTTTAATAAACGCAAATATGATTAATACTTTATTATATAAAAATACTAAACTAGCAGTTGCTTTACTAAGTAGCTGCTTTTTTATGCTGTCTTGCGAAAACAATGTCAATGATGTGCAAGCTTTAAGTGCACGTATTGGAGGTATTGATGTAGGAAAAGACGTATCTATTTTTATTAGCACTGATGGAAAAATGACAGCCAAATTGATGGCGCCACTAATGAGAAAATATTTATTGGATAGTGGTAGGATGGTCGAATTTCCGAATACTATAAAAGTGGATTTTTATAAAGACAGCTTACATATTGAAAGTAAGCTTAGCGCCGACTACGCCAATTATAAAGAGGAAGAGAATAAAGTTTTTTTAAAAGATAATGTAATTGTATACAATGTACTAGGCGATACTTTATGGTGCAAGGAAATGATCTGGGATCAAGTGACCAATAAGTTTACCACCGATAAAGAAGTAATTGTAAAACAGCACAACCCTATCGCTAAAATTTATGGCAAGGGTTTTGAAGCCAATCAAGACCTAAGCGATATTCATATTTTTAAACCGCAATCAAATAGTTTTGCCATACTATCCGATAGTACTGGCAGCAATCCTAAATAATTTTTATGGAATACAGAAAAATGGGAAAGACTGGCTTACAACTAAGTACACTTAGTTTTGGAAGCTGGATTACTTTTCACAAACAAATCAACGACGGCATTGCTGATGAGCTAATGGGCATTGCCTATGATGCAGGGGTTAACTTTTTTGACAATGCAGAAGTATATGCAGCAGGCGAGAGTGAAAAAATGATGGGCCGTGTATTAAGCAAAAAAAACTGGGATAGAACTTCTATTGTTTTATCTTCTAAGGCTTATTTTGGATGGAGAGGCAAAGCAAATAAACCCAATCAAACAGGGCTGAGTAGAAAGCATTTAACCGAGGCTTGTCATGAAGCTTTAAAGAGATTAGAAACAGATTATCTAGACCTTTACTATTGTCATAGACCCGATAAAACCACACCTATTGAAGAAGTAGTGCAAACTATGAACACCCTTATTCAACAAGGAAAAATTTTATACTGGGGCACGAGCGAATGGAGTGGTGTTGAAATTATGGAAGCCCACCGAATAGCGGCTGCACAGCATTTAATAGGACCCTCTGTTGAACAACCTCAATACAATTTATTTGAGCGTGCAAAAATGGAAAACGAATACCTAGAAATTTTTAAAAATCTAGGTATGGGTACGACCATTTGGAGTCCTTTAGCCTCAGGGCTTTTAACGGGTAAGTATAACGATGGTATACCAGAGGGTTCGCGTTTTCAATTAGAAGGTTTTGAATGGTTAAGAGACCGCTTATTAATGCAAGACAGTATAAAAAAAGTGCAACAATTAGGGGCCATTGCAAAAGCATTAAAAGTAAGCACCGCTTCTTTAAGTATTGCCTGGTGTATCAAAAACCCAAATGTAAGTACGGCTATTTTAGGGGCTACCAACAAAGCGCAATTAGTAGATAATTTAACCGCCATTGATACCGCCGCCTTATTAACGCCTGAAATAATGGAGCAAATTGAAGGCATTGTTGAAACAAAACCAAAATTACCTGAGTGGTAATGACTAATTTTGAAATTGAATAAACCATTTATATGCTTTTCGCTATAGTTGCATCTTTGATTTTAATTGGCTTTTTCTCAGGCTATGAAATTGGCTTTGTGAGCGCCAACAGGTTAAGCCTGGAGCTTAAAAAAAAGCAGGGCAATAGCTCGGCAAAAATTATAGCAAAATTTTTAGAAAGACCTACACAATTTATTGGCACTTGTTTAATAGGTTTAAATATTTCCTTAGTGGTATTTGGTATTCAATTCGAGGCCTTATTAGATAAATTTATTTGGGAGAGATGGGAACTAGGTCCCTACTCCATATTACTAGGTAATACTATTTTATCAACCCTTGTTATATTACTTATAGGAGAACTAGTACCCAAGGCCATATTCAAAGCCAGGGCCGCTTCTATGATTACTGTCTTTGCCCCTTTGGCGCAATTTTTTCATATATTATTTAGACCTATCACGATATTACTTGTGAACCTAGCGCAATTTGTATTGAAATATGTATTTCAAATGCGTATCATTCATAAAAAAGAAGGCTTCACTAAAGTAGATCTAGCGCATTTTGTGCAACAAACAAAACAATCAAAAGAACAACAAGATTTAAATACCGATTTATTTGAAAATGCATTAAGCTTACCCGATATAAAAATTAGAGAGTGCTTAGTGCCTAGAACAGAAATTGTAGGTGTGGATTTAAGTACTTCTATTCAAAGCTTAAGTGAAGTCTTTATTGAAACTAAATTAAGTAAGCTCATTGTTTATGATGAAACCTTAGATGTAATAGTGGGTTATGTGCATCAACTAGATTTATTTAAAAAGCCCAGTCATATTGCTTCCATTTTGCACTCTATTCCACTTGTTACAGAGAGTATGAATGCAGCAGACCTTATCAGTTTATTCTCTAAAAAAAGAAAGAGTATTGCCTGGGTGGTAGATGAATTTGGAGGCACCGCCGGTATTGTCACCATGGAAGATGTGCTTGAAGAAATTTTTGGAGAAATTGAAGATGAATATGATGAACAGGACTTAATTGAAAAAAAGCTTTCAGATACCGAATATATATTTAGTGGGCGCCTAGAGTTAGACTATTTATATGAAAAATATGGAATAGATTTTTCAGCAGACAGTTCTGAGACCCTCAGTGGCTATTTAATTCAATA
This sequence comes from Chitinophagaceae bacterium, assembly GCA_009693615.1. Taxonomy (GTDB): domain Bacteria; phylum Bacteroidota; class Bacteroidia; order Chitinophagales; family Chitinophagaceae; genus Sediminibacterium. Next base: position 4,168 of record SHWX01000007.1, read on the forward strand.
CCACGAGTCCATTCCTAAGATGCGCACTATTATTCATTTACCTCATTTTGACGCCGAAATTTTGGCCGTAAGTGATACCCGAATTGAAAAGGCAAAAATTAAAATCCGCTAGTCCTTTTTTTGATTTTTGGACCCCCTTTTTCCACTAGAACCCTTAACTTTAGCCCTCATTGAAAATGTATTATGGCACTATTTGACCGATTTAAAAAAACAGATGAATCAGAGATGTCTTTCATTGATCATTTGGAAGTATTAAGGGGTACGATTGTTCGCTCATTAAGCGCTGTATTAATTACTTCGGCAATCATATTCATTTATCGTGATTGGATAATGGACAATGTAATCACGGGTCCACTGAATTCAGATTTCATTACTTATAAAGTTTTCTGCGATTTAAGTCATTGGTTACATTTAGGAGATGCACTTTGTATGCCTCCTGTGAAAGTATCTTTACAAAGCACCACTTTTGGTGGCCAATTTTTAAGCAGTATTAGCATGGCCTTTGTGGGGGGCTTAATTATTGCCTTCCCTTTTATATTTTATCAAATATGGTCATTCATAAAACCAGCATTAAAAGAAAAAGAAGTTAAGAATACAAGGTTCATGATTTTTTGGGTTTCTTTATTTTTCTTCATGGGTACCGCCTTTGGATTTTTTGTACTAGGCCCCTTTACTTTTAATTTTTTAGCAGGCTTTCAGTTAGGTTCTAAGGGAGCCATCACCACCATTCCAACATTCGCCGATTACTTAGATAACTTAACCAACTTAATATTAGGTTGTGGTATTGCCTTTGAACTACCCGTCATCGTATTTTTGTTAACCAAAATTGGCTTAATCACTCCTAATTTTTTAAGCACTACGCGTAAATATGCAGCGGTTATTATTTTATTGGTAGCTGCCTTTATTACACCAAGTCCAGACTGGTATAGTCAATTAATTGTTTTTATACCCTTATACACTTTATTTGAATTCAGCATCTTTGTTTCAAGATGGGCACATAAGTCTGTTAAAAAAGCAGAAGACGAAGACTGGGATTAAATAGAAAACTTAAATTAAGAAAAAATATAATTGTAATATGATAATTGTATCTATTCTACACCCATAAAAAATAAATTATGTCATTTGTATTTGATGCTACCAAGCCCATTGCCTTAGGCGCCGACCACGCTGGTGTTGATTTTAAAAATACCATCAATACATGGTTGCAAGAAAAAGGATATACCACCAAGGACTTTGGTACTTATAATACCGATTCAGTCGATTACCCCGACTTCGCACATCCCACAGCTACTAGTGTTGAAACAGGAGAAGCTGCTTTTGGTATTTTATTTTGTGGTAGCGCCAACGGTGTAGCCATGACAGCCAATAAGCATGCGGGTATTAGAGCTGGCATATGTTGGCAAACCGAATTAGCTGAATTAACACGCTTACATAATAATGCCAATATGATTTGTATACCTGCTCGTTATGTAAGTATTGAGCTTGCTAAAGAAATGATAGAAAAATTTATGAGTACTGCCTTTGAAGGAGGTAGACATCAAAATAGAGTTCAAAAAATTTCATGTTAATAATTTAAATTAAAAAAATGCGTAAACTACTCGTTCTATTTTTAAGCTTTGTCACAGCGCTTGCTGTAGCACAAGGCATTGATGCCAACACTGCAGCAAAAGCAATTACGGCAGCTGGATTAAAAGAACACTTAAGTATTATTGCCAGTGCAGAAATGCAAGGAAGAGAAACGGGTACTGAAGGTGAAAGAAAGGCAGCTGCTTATTTAACAAGCCAATACAAGAAATTCAAATTAAAGCCAGGTAATAATGGCTCTTATTCATTGCCTTTTAAATTATACCAAGACAAAGTGGTAAGCTCTAGTTTAAAAGTAAATGGTGAACCCTATGCTTTAGATAAAGACTATTGGGTGAATGCTTCTTCTGTTCCTCAAAAAACTTTGAGTACCAATGCTATTATTTTTGTAGGCAACGACTTCAATGATAAATCAACAGCCGATGTAAAAGGAAAATTATTGGTCGCTACAGAAAGTAAGGAAAGAAGTATGTATAAAATTATGGCTGCTCAGAAACTAGGGGCCTTAGGTATCATTATCATTGCTAGTAACAACCCAACTTACCCTAGTAATTTAAATGGAAGATTAGGTCTAAAAGCAAGTGCTACTAGCAATTTTGTAAGTATGACAGTTTCTAAAAGCATAGGTAGTCGTTTATTAGGAGGCAGCAAGGATTTTTCAGACCAAGAATTAGCCGATGTACCTAAAGGTGTCTATACCACTACTATTGAATGGACTGCTGAACGCGACAATGGCGAAGTACCTAGTGCAAATATTATGGCTGTTTTACCTAGTAAAGAAAAGACAGATGAATATATGTTTATCACAAGCCACTACGACCATGAAGGCATCAAGAACGGAGTAATTTATTATGGTGCAGATGATGATGGTTCTGGTACCGCAAGCGTAGTAGCTATTGCACAAGCATTTGCTGAAGCAAGTAAAAAAGGTTTTAGCCCTAAGCGTAATATTGTATTTATGAATGTATCTGGTGAAGAGAAAGGTTTATTAGGGTCTCAATATTATAGCGAGCACCCCGTATATCCATTAGAAAAAACATCAGTGGATTTAAATATTGATATGGTGGGAAGAATTGATCCTACTTATAAAGGTGATTCTATGAACTATGTATATTTAATTGGAGAAGATAAATTAAGCAGCGATTTACAACCTATCACTGATAAAGTCAATAAAAACTACAATATGGAATTAGATAGACGATTCAACGACCCCAAAGATCAGAATCGTTTTTATTACAGAAGCGACCATTATAATTTTGCAGCCAAGGGCGTTCCAGTAATTTTTTACTTCAACGGTACACACGCAGACTACCACAGACCTAGCGATACAGTAGAAAAAATCAACTTTGACTTAATGGAAAAAAGAGTTCGAATTATTTTTGAAACAGCTTGGGAAATGGCAATGAAAGAAGATATGTTAAAAAGAGATATGCCTTTGAATATGCCCGGGAGATAGATTAAATATTCATTCGAAATACTAATTAAAATGGGTCTAATGAAAATCTAAGACCCATTTTAATTTTTATCTAATGATTTTTTAAACATCAGACGCTCGCGCGTCTTCTCCCCACAATAAACGAGGGCGCCGATTTTTTATATAATACTAGTTGATTGATTTAAATAGAAATGAGGAAATATGATTTTGAGCGAACTTTGAGCAAAGCGATAGAGAGCGAAAAATTATATTTCGAATGAATATTTAAATAAAATAAAAAGCCCTTAGAAATCTAAGGGCTTTTTTATTGGAAAAAATCATTAGAGAAAAAATAAGAGCCCCTAAATTTTAAATAGGGGCTCTTATTTTCTACTGACCTAAAATGTAGGCAAATATTAATGGCACTACAATAGTAGCATCGCTTTCTACAATAAACTTAGGCGTATGTATATCTAATTTACCCCAGGTAATTTTTTCATTTGGTACGGCGCCTGAATAAGAACCATAAGATGTAGTGCTATCACTCACTTGACAGAAATAACTCCAGAAAGGCACATCATGCCATTCTAAGTCTTGGTACATCATGGGTACTACACAAATAGGAAAATCACCAGCAATACCACCACCCACTTGGAAAAATCCAACACCCTTACCACCACTATTGGCACGGTACCACTCTGTTAGTTGCACCATGTATTCAATACCGTTTTTTACCGTACTTGCTTTTAATTCATTTTTAATGACATAGCTAGCAAATATATTTCCAGTGGTGCTATCCTCCCAACCTGGAACGACAATAGGAATATTCTTTTTAGCTGCAGCAACAATCCAGCTGTCTTTAGGATCAATTTCATAATATTGTTCTAACTCACCACTTAAAATAACTTGATACATAAACTCATGCGGAAAATAACGCTCCCCTTTGGCTTCTGCTTGTTTCCAAAATTTTACAATATGTTTTTGTAATCTTCTAAAGGCTTCTTCTTCTGGAATACAAGTGTCAGTTACACGGTTATAATGGTTCTCTAATAAATCCCACTCGTCCTGTGGTGTTAAGTCGCGGTAATTAGGAACGCGCTTATAATGGCTATGGGCTACTAAGTTCATGACATCTTCTTCTAGGTTAGCACCAGTACAACTAATAATAGCAATTTTATCTTGACGAATCATTTCAGCTAAGCTAATACCTAGTTCTGCGGTACTCATAGCACCTGCTAAACTTACCAACATTTTACCTCCTTCTAACAGGTGGGTTTCATAACCTTTAGCAGCGTCTACCAAGGCAGCGGCATTAAAATGTCTATAATGATGCTCTATAAACTTTGAAATTGGACCTTTGCTCATTTTTTTTCGATTTGAAGCAAAAGTAAATTTTTTTGTGGACATAGCGTATTATTGATTAAAACCGAATAAATAGTAACTTTAAGCCTAAACTGGGCTTAATGAATAATAAAAAAATGGTGTTCTTTTATGTACTTGTACTAATTGGGATCCCTTTTATATATGCTACCTATTTATACCCTAGTTTACCCGAAATTATCCCTACCCATTTTAATATTAAGGGTGAGGCAGATGGCTTTGGCGGAAAGGACAGTATTTACTTAGGGCCAGTCATACTTGGGGTAGCTAGTTTATTTAGTTATTTTTTATTAGCCAATAACAAAAATTTCGATCCTAAAAGAACTGGGCAAATAGACGATGGTATGTTTCAAAAGTTTGGATTTTTCACCGTTTTATTTTTAAGCTTGCTATGTATGGGCATTTTATACGCTACCACGCACCAAGGTATTTCTTTTGAAAAATTATTATTCCCCATAATGGGTTTAGCATTTGCAGGTACGGGTTTATATATGCCCAAAATAAAACAAAACTATTTTGCAGGATTTAAACTGCCTTGGACATTAGACAATGTAGACAATTGGAACGCAACGCATAAAATAGCAGGCAAAGTATGGTTATATGGTGGTATACTCCAATTTATTGCAGGTATGGCCTTTAGTTCAGTCACTTCTTTTGTTATTTTTTTTATAGATATGATTGTAATGGTATTAGTACCCGGTATTTATTCTTATAGAATGTTTAAAAATGGAAATAAGGTTCTCTAACAAATAATAATTTTTTAAAATCTACAAATGAAACTAGCTACAAAATATATTCACGCAGGTGCACATCCCGATCCAAGTACGGGCGCCATCATGACCCCTATTTATCAAACCTCCACTTATGTGCAATCGGCACCTGGCGTACATCAAGGTTATGAATATGCTAGAAGTCAAAACCCTACTAGGTTTGCATTAGAAGAAGCCTTCGCAGTGATTGAAAATGGAAAATTTGGATTGGCCTTTGCCAGTGGTGTGGCTGCAACAGATGCAGTCATGCGCTTACTAGTGCCAGGAGATGAAGTAGTGGCTGCCCATGATATGTATGGAGGTTCTTTCAGGTTATTTTCAAAAGTGCATGAAAAAATGGGTATCAAATTTATTTATGTCGATACCTCCAATGCCGCCAATGTAGAAAAGGCCATGACAGAAAAGACAAAATTAATTTGGTTAGAAACACCTACCAATCCACTAATGAACATTAGTGATATTGAAGCAGTATCTACTATTGGCAAAAAACATAATTGCATGGTTTGTGTAGACAATACTTTTGCCTCTCCCTATTTACAAAACCCACTTGATTTTGGTGCCACTATTGTAATGCACTCTGCTACTAAATATTTAGGCGGTCATAGCGATGTCATTCAAGGTTGTTTAATGATGAACGATCAGGCCTTAAGAGATCAATTATATTTTATTCAAAAAAGTACGGGCGCTGTACCAGGCCCTCAAGATTGCTTTTTAGTGTTAAGAGGAATAAAAACTTTACATGTACGTATGCAAAGGCATTGTGAAAATGGTATTCAAGTAGCTGCTTATTTAAGACAACATCCTAAAGTAGGAAAGGTATACTGGTGTGGGTTCGAGGATCATCCAAATCATGCCATTGCTAAAAAACAAATGCGTGGTTTTGGCGGTATGATGAGCTTTACATTAAAAACAGATACCATTGAAGCAGCCACGAAAGTACTCTCTAGCACCAAGGTGTTTTCATTAGCAGAAAGCTTGGGAGGTGTGGAGTCACTGATCAATCATCCAGCAAGTATGACACATGCCTCGATACCGCGTGAACAAAGAATTGCCAATGATTTATCTGACGGGCTTATTCGCTTAAGTGTGGGCATTGAAGATGCAGACGACTTAATAGCAGATTTAGCACAAGCCATTGGGTAATGAAGGATGAGATTCATAAACTATTAGACCAAAAAGTAAAGCAGTACAACCATATTGATTTTATTGGGAAGGACCCTATCTGTATTCCCCATTTATTTACAAAGCAGCAGGACATTGAAATTGCTGGTTTTTTTGCAGCTATTTTTGCTTGGGGCAATAGAACCACCATCATTAATAAAAGTAAAGAACTACTTGAAAGAATGGACAATGCACCCTATGCTTTTTGTATAGGCCATCAAGATAAAGATTTAAAAAAATTATTAGGATTTGCCCATAGAACATTTAACGATACCGACTTACTGTATTGTATTGAATTTTTTAAAAAGCATTATAGTAAAAATGATAGTTTAGAAACTGCGTTTTTTAAAAATAGTATTTCTAAAAATATTGAAAGACAAAATATAATAGAACAGGCCCTCACTTATTTTCAAGATTATTTTTTCTCTTTAGAAGAAGCCCCTGCAAGAACTAAGAAGCATATTGCTAGTCCCCTATCAGGTTCTACTTGTAAAAGATTAAATATGTTTTTACGCTGGATGGTAAGAAAGGATAAACAAGGGGTAGATTTTGGTTTATGGAAAAGCGTAAGCCCTGCAGCGCTTATTATGCCTATTGATGTACATGTAGCAAGGGTTTCAAGAGGTTTAGGTATTTTAAAAAGAACCCAAACCGATTGGCAAACTGCTATTGAATTAACTAATTATTGTCGAACTTTGGATTCCAAGGACCCTGTTAAATACGACTTCGCTTTATTTAGCCTAGGGGTTATAGAAAAATTTAATTAAGCCCCATGGAGATGAACTTATTAGCATTAGAGAAATTATCGACACCCGATTTAGAAACGATGATCAATGAATTGATTAAAGAAGACTTTTCTAAATTAGTACAACTGCTTTATCGAATTGATGTTTCAGAAGCAAAGTTGAAAAGTATTTTACAAGCCAATCCGAATGAAAATGCTGGAAAATTAATTGCGCAAGTTGTAATAGAAAGAGTAGCCGCTACTAAAAAAGCTAGAGAAAGTTTTTCAACCAAGCCTCCTACCATAGATGACGACGCAGAACGTCTTTAATTATACATCGCCCAATTGCGGACGCATCACAATATCTTCCACCACTGCTTGCGGACTTAAATTAGCGGCCGCAAAAATCATCTTCGCAATATCCTGCGCTTCCATGATACGACTAGGCTCCACACCACTGCCCACCCAGCTATTGGTATAAGTAGCACCCGGGTAAACCCCTGTTACTTTGATGCCTTTGTCTTTTAATTCAAGTCTTAAGTTTTTTGAAAAACCATCTAAAGCAAACTTGCTAATACTATAAGAGCCTCCTTGCGGATAAGCTTGTAAAGAAGCAATAGAACAAACATTAAATATATGGCCCTTACCCACTTTTATCATTGCAGGAATGATTGCTCGAGACGTATAATAGGCAGCATATAAATTAGCGCCTATTTGTGTTTCTAAAATGCCTTGCGCTTCCTCCATTATATTACCAGGTAAAAAGAAACCTGCGTTATTAATTAAAATACTAGGTGTACCAAAACTCAAACACCAATTTCCAAAGGCCTCGCAGTCGCCTTGCTTGGATAAATCGGCTTGTTTACTATGTATGATAGCATTAGGATATTTTTTTACTAAACTTTCAGTGGCCTCATTTAATCGAGAAGCAGTTTTACTTCCAATTAATAAAGTATGACCAACTTCAGCAAAGGCCTCTGCCACCGCATAACCAATTCCTTGTGAAGCACCTGTAATAATAACAAGCATATATTTAATTTATAGATAATCTAAATAAAGAATAAAGATAAGGAGCAAAACTGTAAATTCGTTCAATACAATTCAATATCGATGCCCTATAAAGACCTGTTTTTTGACCTCGACCATACTATTTGGGACTTTGAATTAAATTCTAAAGAAACCTTATGGGACCTACATCTTAAATATGCACTAGAGGCAAAAGGTATCAACAATTTTGATGAATTTTACAGTAAATATAGTGTACATAATCACCGTTTATGGGACAGGTACACCAAGGGCTTTATCAAACAAGAAGAATTAAGGTGGAAGCGTATTTATTTAAGTTTATTAGATTTTAAAATAGCAGACGAAACCTTGTCTAAAGAAATATCCGTTGACTACTTAGATATTCTTCCTAATAAAAAGAATTTATTCCCTTACACCATTGAAATTCTAGAGTACTTAAAAAACAAGGATTACACAATGCATTTAATTACCAATGGTTTTGAATCGGTTCAAATGAAGAAAATTAAAAACGCTAATTTAACGGACTATTTTACCCAAGTAATTACTTCAGAGGCTAGCAATAGTTTAAAACCGAATAAAGAAATTTTTGAGTATGCTTTAAAAATTTCGAAAGCAAATTTAAAAACCAGTATTATGATTGGAGACAATGAGTCGGCAGATATTCAAGGTGCTATTAATGTAGGCATGGATTCTATCTTCGTCAATCATTTACAAATTCAACCTACTGTACCTGCAACATATACTATTACACATTTAAAGGAATTAGAAAATTTATTCTAAATACTTTAAAAATACGCGCAACTACCAACTAGCAAGCACTGTAACGCCGCCTTTCACTAGATCCCCAATTTTTGTATGAATTTTTGCACCTACGGGTAAAAGTAAATCGACCCTGCTACCAAATTTTATAAACCCGTATTCATCGCATTGTTGGAACGATTGACCTACTGTTGTGTAATTACAAATTCTTCTTGCTAAGGCGCCCGCAATTTGTTTGCACAAAATACTGCCTTTACTATTTTCAACTACCACAGACCATCTTTCATTATCGGTAGAAGATTTTGGATGCCAGGCCACTAAAAATTTACCAGCATGGTATTTATTGTATACAATATTTCCAGCAATAGGTAAACGGTTCACATGCACATTGGCAGGGCTCATAAATACACTTATTTGTATTCTTTTTTCTGTATAAAATTCATCAGGCTGAACTTCTTCAATGACCACCACTTTACCATCTGCTGGAGCAACAATAGCCTCATCGCTTATCGTTAATTGACGAACAGGCATTCTAAAAAAAGAAACAATGAACAAGAAAAAAGCGGTTGTAATTATAAATACTACCCAGGCACAAATTGCAGAGACAGGAAATAAATAAGAGAAATTAACAATATTCAAAACGCCTACGAATATAGCAATCAATGAAATAGTAGCAGTACCTTCTTTATGTATGGTCATTGTGTAAATTTAGTGGCAAATGTAAAACATCTAAAACAGAATCTGAAGAATTAGCCATACAAATGGGGTGGCAAATAAGATAGAATCAAACCTGTCTAAGAAGCCTCCATGGCCTGGCATCATGCTACCACTATCTTTCACGCCGGCCAGCCTTTTTAATCTACTTTCTAATAAATCTCCAAAATTACCTGCAATAGAGGCTATTAAACTAATATAAAATATATATTTCTCTTGAATAGGCACCACCATGGCCATCAACTTAGAGACAATTAATACCGATAAAATAATGCCGGCAATAGTACCCTCCCATGTTTTGTTAGGAGATATGGGAGACAAAGGCGTTTTGCCAATGACAGAACCTACTAAATAAGCCATGGTATCATTCACCCAAATAGAAATAATTAATAATAAGGGGATCGAAAAAGTCCAACTACCAAAATAGGTATTGGTCATAAAACTTTTTAATTGAAAAAATAAAGACAAACACATGGGTATATACACTAAGCCCGCAAAAGAAATAGCCCAATTTTTTAAATTAATTTTCTTAGTAAAAATATCTATGATAATCATGAAGGCTAACACAAATGGAAGGGCTCTGCTGCCTAAAAACTTAATGCTCACTGTATTAATGGTTAAATCAACGGGGCCCAATGTCATCATCATTAAACAACCAACAACTAGCAAACCCCATTTGTGCACAGCGCTTATGTTTTGATAACTTGGGTAAATAAGTGCTAATAATTTTTGATATTCATATAAACAACCTAATTGTATCATTAAAAATAAAATAAAAAAAGACCAGCTATTCCAAATCAAACCTGCTAGCATAATAATAACAAAAACAATGGCAGAAAGGGTTCTTGTTTTTAAAACAGATGCGTTAGAAGTCATAGAAAAGAATTATAAATTTGTAAAGAATATTTTATGATTGAACCGAATTAATTTGAATGGTTGAAATAAGTGCCTGGGCTTTTTCATACATATCCAAAGGTACATATACTTCTACTTCTCCTAAAAAAATATAGGAAGAGTCCTGCTTGTTGAGTGTCTTAGCGGGTATTTCATTTTCGTTTAAAATGCCCATCACCATTGAAGATGCAGCCAACTGACTGCTGCTAAATACTTTTTTCCAATCCTGCATCTGAATTGTTATTTTTTAATTTTTTTAATAAATAGTAAACCCCTACTAAGGCCAGTAGTCCCCAATAAATAGGTAAATTATCGTCCATCAACTGATCTACCTTCGCTGGATTATTTCTAATCGAATATAAAGTTACTACGGCTATTCCATTGTTTAAAAAATGTAAAAGTATGGGTAGCCAAATTGTTTTTGAATAATGATAAATATAACCAAGTACTATACCCAAGGCCATTCTAGATAAAAAACCAAAAAAAGAAAAATGGATAGCGCTAAAAAAAATGGCCGTTAAAATAATGGCAGCATATGGTTTACCCGTCAAATCCATTATTATTTTTTGAAGCGTGCCTCTAAAATAAACTTCTTCAATAATGGAAGGTAGGATAGCTACTGCAACTAATGCATAGGCTAAATCCATTATTGAATTCATATGCGTCATCGACAACATGGCTTTTTTATATTGGGCTTCTAAATCTTCGGCCCAATTTTTAAAATTGGCGGGTATAGGAATTTTTTCAGTTAAACTTCCTAATGCACCACTCAATATTAAACCAGTGAGTGCTAATAATATAACAATGCCTATTTGTTGGTATGATTTTACAGCAGTAAAACCTAAATGAGTGTGCCAATTTTCTTTTGCCATAATGGCTAAAACAATGCTAGGTAAACCAAAAGCAATAATGGAAGCCAAGGCATTGGCCAATTGCGCCATGGAAGCATATTCAGGCTGCATGATTACTTTTTGCATATCTGCAAACGGAATATGCAATATTGCAGCAACTAAAGAAAAACTAATAAAAGCCCCAGCAATCATGCCAATACCCGTTAAACCTAAAAAAAGGGCTATTCTCATAGGAGGTCTCATATCAAATAATTGGTACATTTGCAATCGTATCAGTTAGATGCAAGATAATGAATTCATATGGTTTCTATAGGCCCTATACAATTACCGGATTTTCCTCTATTACTCGCTCCTATGGAGGATGTAAGCGACCCGCCATTTAGAGCCGTATGCAAGGAAAATGGAGCCGATTTAATGTATACCGAATTCATAAGTAGTGAGGGATTAATTCGTGACGCCATCAAGAGCAGACAAAAATTAGACATCTTTGATTATGAGCGCCCCGTTGGCATTCAAATATTTGGAGGAGACGAGGAAGCCATGGCCCTATGTACCAAAATTGTAGACACAGTGAATCCCGATTTAATTGATATTAATTTTGGATGCCCTGTAAAAAAAGTAGTGACCAAGGGCGCCGGTGCCGGTGTTTTAAAAGATTTAGATTTAATGGTAAGATTAACAGAGGCCGTGGTAAAAAGTACCAACCTTCCTGTTACTGTAAAAACAAGATTAGGCTGGGATGAAAGTTCTAAGAATATTCATGAAGCCGCCTTAAGATTACAAGACGTTGGGGTGAAAGCTTTAGCTATTCATGGACGCACAAGAGTACAGATGTATAAAGGAGAAGCCGATTGGACATTGATAGGAAAAATAAAAAACGATCCACGCATTCATATGCCCATTTTTGGAAATGGAGATATCAATTCGCCAGAAAAAGCATTAGAATATAAAAATAGATATGGAGTGGATGGTATTATGATTGGCCGCGCTGCCATTGGCTATCCATGGATATTTAGAGAGATGAAACATTTTCTAGCCACAGGAGAAAGAAGGGCCGACCCCACCATTGAAGAGCGTGTTGAAGTCGCAAGACAACATTTAATTAAATCGATGCAGTGGAAAGGCCCTATTGCAGGCATCAATGAAATGAGAAGACATTACGCCAATTATTTAAGAGGGCTTCCTAATATTAAAGAGTATAGAAATAAATTAGTGCGCATTACCACTCAAAATGAGATTGAAGAAGTCTTAGATGAGATTAAAGACAAGTACAAAGACATTGTTATTGAATCTGGTAAAATTGTTTTAGAAAACTACCACGAGCACTGTCCTATTTAACTAGTCTAATTTTTTTTCAACAGCTTCAATCACTGAAGCGTCTAGTGGATCTACTGTCATAGGAAAATAATTGGTAAGCGTCCCCTCTTCATTCACTAAATATTTACAAAAATTCCAAGCAGGCTCTTGATTATTCCAACCATTAATAGCCGTGTTCGATAACCACTTAAATACTTCGTTTTGTTGATCCTTTTTTATAACGATTGATTTTGCCATTAAGGGAAAACTTACTCCATAATTTTTTTTACAAAATGCAGCAATGCTTTCATTGTCCTTGGTTTCTTGCTCCTTAAAGTCATTGGCAGGAAAACCAATCACTACAAGGCTTTCAGCATATTTTTCTTGTAATTTTTCTAGGGCTTCATACTGTCCAGTAAAGCCGCAATCGCTAGCGGTATTTACTATTAATACTTTCTTTCCTATTAAAGAAGAAAAATTAAAATCCTTGCCATTGATATCTTTCGTAATTAAACTATAAAAAGAAAAAATAGGTGTTTTATTTTCTTTATTAAACTGAATTTGTTTTTTACCCGCCCCCTTACCTGACCACATAATAGCAGGGTAAACTGTTTTCAAAATAGATTGGCGATAAGACATGCCTTGTTTTTTCATAAGCAGTGTAGCAGTCACTAAAACACCTAAAGCGATGGCAATTTTTATCATAACATTTTTTTTATTTTTCAATCTACCTTATTTAAAATTAACCAATTAATCTTTTCAATAACCAAGCCTTGCCTTTATAAGGAGGATATTTAAAACTAGGATCTATCCAGGTGGGTGTTTTTAAAACCGACTTCGTATGGGTAAAAGTATCAAAACTTAACTTGCCATGATAGCCTCCTGTTCCGCTAAAACCTCTACCACCAAAGGGCAATTCATGATTGGTTATATGCATGGTCGCATTGTTTACACAAGCACCACCTGAAGGCACATTGGTTAACCAATAGGCTTCATCATTTTTATTTTCAGTGAAAACATAAAATGCTAATGGATTTGGATTTTTTTGAATAATGACCAAGGCCTCTTCTCTGTTTTCATAAGTTAAAATAGGAAGAATGGGTCCAAAAATTTCATCCTGCATAATTTTTGCATCTGTATGAACGCCAGTTAAAATAGTAGGCTCGATAAATAATTTTTCTCTATTTGATTTACCGCCATACACAATTTCACCCTCTCCTAAATAAGAAGTAAGACGCAACCATTGTTTATCATTAATTATTTTACCATAATGTTCTGAATTTTCTGCATCTACTCCATAGAATGCTTGAAGGGCAATAATTAATTCTTTTATTAAATTATCTTTTAAATGAGTAGGCACTAATATATAGTCGGGTGCAATACACATTTGACCACAGTTAGAAAATTTAGGATTGGCTAAACGACGCGCAGCCACTCTTAAATTGGCATCTGAACAAATCACTGCAGGGCTCTTCCCTCCTAACTCTAAAGTCACGGGTACTAATTGTTCTGCTGCTAATTTGTAAATTATTTTTCCCACCATGGTACTACCTGTGTAAAAAATATGATCAAACCTATTTTCAGTAAGTAATGGCGGAAGCACCGTAGCACCATCCCCTTCTAAAAACATCATATAATTTTCAGGAAATAAAGAATGAATTATTTTTTGCATCACCGCTGCTGTGGCAGGCGCAAACTCAGATGGTTTTAAGACCGCGCAATTTCCTCCTGCAATGGCCCCAATGAGTGGAGTGAATAATAATTGAAAAGGATAGTTCCAAGGAGCAATAATACAAACCACACCCAAGGGTTCTTGAATAGTATAACTTGAGGAGGGCATATTGACCAAATTAGTGGCAACCGAATTAGGTTCCATCCACTGCTTTAAATGCTTAATAGTATAGTTTAATTCACTTAAAAAGAAGCCTACCTCGGTAGCCCAGGCATCTTCGTCGGTTTTTTTCAAATCGGCATAAAGTGCTTGATACAATTGTTTTTCAGCATCTATAACGGCTTTTTTTAAGCGTTCAAGTTGTTGTATTCTGAAGGCATAAGACTGGGTAGCGCCAGAGGCAAAATACAAACGGAGGTTATGAATAGTAGTTGACATAAGTATTAGTAGTAGTATAAAAAAGCAATAATTCTTAGGCAATTTAAGCCTTATTCACCAAAGCGAGGCCCCATTTATTCGCTTATCAAAATAATTGTGAAAATTCCGAAATTTTTAATAATTTAACGTATTCATTTTAACAACGATTATAAACCAAATAACGATTTGCTATGTCCAAGAGAAAATCAGATAACACAAGAAGGGATTTTATTAAAAATTCTGCGCTTGCATTAGGAGGCTTTTACATTTTACCTAGACACGTATTAGGTGGAAAAGGATTTATCGCACCAAGTGATAAATTACAAGTAGCTGGTATCGGTGCCGGCGGAAAAGGAGAAAGTGATTTATTTGCTTTCTATAATAGTGGTAAAGCAGATATTGCTTTTTTATGTGATGTCGATGATAGACAAGCTGTAAAAAGTCGTCAAAGATATCCAAAAGCAAAATACTATAAAGACTATAGAGAGATGTTAGATAAAGAACATATGCATATTGATGCTTGTTCTGTTTCTACACCCGATCATATGCACGGTGTACAAGCCATGGCTGCTATGCAATTAAAAAAACATGTTTATGTACAAAAGCCAATGGCACATGATATTTATGAAGCGCGTATTATGACTAAGGCAGCACATGATTATAATGTAGTTACTCAAATGGGTAACCAAGGTGCTTCTGGAGATGGCGTGCGTATGTTACAAGACTGGCATAATGCTGGATTAATTGGTGATGTGCATACTATATATTGTTATACCGATAGACCCGTTTGGCCTCAAGGTGTAAACCGTCCTGTAATAACTACACCAACTGCCATTCCTGCTGAATTAGATTTTAATTTATGGTTAGGTACGGCTCCTCAAAAAGATTATTTCGAAGGTTTACTTCCATTTAACTGGAGAGGATGGTGGGATTACGGAACCGGCGCTTTAGGTGATATGGCTTGTCATATTATGGCACCTGCATTTGCAGTAGCTGGTTTAGGGTATCCTATTGCTGCAGAATGTAGTGTTGGAACTCGTTATACTGCACCTTGGCAAAAATTATATGCACCAGATTCTGGTCCAATGGGTTCTCATATTACTTTAACTTTCCAAGGACAGAACGGAAAGCCAAATGTAAAATTACATTGGATGGATGGTGGTATTCAACCAGAACGTCCAGCTGAATTAGGCCCTAACGAAATTATGGGTGACGGTGGCAATGGCGTTATTTTTGAAGGAACGAAAGGAAAAATGATGGCAGGTACTTATGGTGTTAACCCTCAATTATTACCTACCAACTTAACTAAAACTACTTCAGTACCAAAAACTATAGACAGAGTAAAAGGCGGAGAATCCGGACACTACGCTGTATGGGTCGAAGCTTGTATCGCTGGTGCTGGTAGTAAAGAAGCAAAGGCTTTAAGTTCTCATTTTGATATTGCAGGTCCTTTAACAGAGTCTGTATTAATGGGTAATTTAGCTATCAGAAGTTATGATATCAAATCCACTAATACGTCTGGAAGGGCTACTTATCCAGGTAGAAACATTCAATTATTATGGGATGGTCCAAATATGAAGATCACCAATTTCGACGAAGCGAATCAATATGTTAAAAGAACATATCGCGATGGTTGGAACTTGGGTGTTTAGTATTGATTTACTTACTCATTATATATCTCGGTTGCCTTTGGTAACCGAGATTTTTTTATGCTACCTTTAGAAAGCAAAATATAAATCATGGAAAATTTACGTGAGCAGTTTTTATTAAGCCCCGAAATTACTTTTCTAAACTTTGGGTCCTTTGGAGCAACGCCCAAACCCATTTTTGAGGCTTATCAAAAATGGCAAAGAGTACTAGAATCAGAACCTGTTCAATTCATTGCATTTGATGGCGTAAATTATTTAGCCAATTCAAGAGCTGCACTGGCTAAGTTTATTGGATGCCCCGATAAAGATGATTTAGTCATGGTAACCAACCCCTCATTTGCGATTAATTTAATTGCCAAAAACTTTCCTTTAAACGAAGGTGATGAAATTTTAGCAACCGATATTGAATATGGTGCCTGTGATCGTACCTGGGATTTTTATTGTAAAAAAAATAAAGCCACTTATAGAAGACAAAAAATAAATTTACCCATTACATCGAAAGAAAAATTTATCGAAAATTTTTTTGAAGGACTAAGACCCAGTACCAAGGCCATATTTATAAGTCATATTACGAGTGCAACTGCCTTAATTCTTCCTGTGAAAGAAATTTGCGCAATAGCAAAATCAAAAGGCTTAATAACTATTGTGGATGGCGCCCATGTGCCAGCACATATTGCTTTTAACTTAAGTGAAATACAAGCCGATTTTTATACAGGGGCTTGTCATAAATGGATGATGGCAGCTAAAGGTTGTAGCTTTTTATACGCGCATAAATCGGTTCAACCATTATGCGACCCACTTATTGTAAGCTGGGGGTATAAAGCATTCAAGCCTTCTGCTTCGACTTTCTTAGACTACCATCAAATGATAGGCACACGGGATTTTTCCGCCTTCTTAACGGTGCAAGCCTCTATTGAATTTATGGAAAAAAATAATTGGAGGGCTGTTTCTAAAAAATGTCATGCTATCGTAATTGCCAATGCCGAACGTTTTTATAATTTACTGGGCACAAAACCCATTAGCCCATTAAACAGCGAATGGATTGGTCAAATGATTTGCATACCTATTCATAGCCCCGAGCCTGAAGTATTACAAAGAAAATTATATACCGATTATAAAATTGAAATTCCTATTATGCGTCAGCAGAATGATGTGTATATGCGTTACTCTATTAATGCATTTAATACGGTTGCCGATTTAGATACATTGTATAATGCACTAGAGGCCATTAAAAAAGAAGGCTTGCTTATAAAATAATAGTAAGGCCTCTTTTCAATTTCTACCATTCACTTACTACCCTCTTCACCTATTACCAGTTTAAGCTTTTCAAATAAGCTGCGTCATCTTTAGCGCAATCTAATTCGGTAGTACCTGTGTAGGCCTCTTGTTCTACAATATAATATTTTACGCCTTGAGCAGCTGCTTGAGGTAATAAAGATTTATAATTAATAGTGCCTTTACCAATAATACAAGACTCAATACCAGTAGCTGTTTTAGCTAAATCTTTTACATGCACTAACTTGAAACGATTAGGGAATTTTTTCATATAGGCAATAGGATCTACGCCTGCAGCTACTGTCCAATACATATCCATTTCAAAATCAACAGTGTCAGGGTTAGTTGATTTCATCATTAAGTCTTGTGGTACAATACCATCCATAGGTACAAAAGAATAATCGTGGTTGTGGTAAGCAAAACGAATGCCATTTTTCTTGGTAATTTCTCCACAAGCATTAAACTCATCAGAGAATTGCTTATAATTATCAAGTGATTTTTGAGCTCCTTTATAGGGACATATTAAATATTTCATTCCAATTTCAGCGGCCTGAGCTGCCTTGCGTTCAAAGTCTTGAGTATTATTGCAATGAGATGAAACCATATTCATTCCTAAATCATCTAATACTTTTTTCAACTCTGTATTTTTCATTCCCCAAAAAATACCTTTATCTCCTTCAAAACCTTCTATTTGTTTGTAACCAGATTTAGATAAATGTTTTAAAACACCTAATGTGTCTTTATATAAAGCTTGCTTAACTGTCCATAATTGAATACCAAATGGATTTGATTTCCCAGCCATTGCCATTATTTCGTTACCAAATGGCATGCTTAA
This sequence comes from Chitinophagaceae bacterium, assembly GCA_009693615.1. Classification (GTDB taxonomy): domain Bacteria; phylum Bacteroidota; class Bacteroidia; order Chitinophagales; family Chitinophagaceae; genus Sediminibacterium. Next base: position 22,589 of record SHWX01000007.1, read on the forward strand.
AGCCGCACCTGCTAATGCTGTTTGACGCAGGAAGTTTCTTCTTGAATTGTTCATTATATAATTTTAAAAGTTGAATTGTTAGTTCAGTTGTTAATAATAACAATGCAATTTTTCTACTGCACCGTTTAAAATTAATTTAAGTAGCCCAAGCCTTGTCTCCTTTTTTATAAGGTACCGTTCCTTCATATTTACCAGGTACTGCAACATAACGCAAAGCCTTGGTAGCGCCCACTTCAGAACTAAAGAATCCCCATAGGGTTAATTCTTTTAACATGGTAAAATAATGCTTCGTCTCGTCTGGCTTTTTTGTTTTTTGAAATTCAGCCGCTTCTTTATCTAATTCAGTTAAAAAAGCAGTGCGTTCTGCTGAACTAGCTTCCATGAATGCCTTTCCCATCTTCGCTTTTGAGTCTTTAAATTGTAAAGCTTTGATGCCTTCCATAAAAGCAGTTTGGTCTTTGGCTTCATAACAGTCATTTACAATCACTGTCATAAACTCGCCCACTTTTGCTTCTTTAGCGCCAGGCGAACCTGTTGCAGGTAAAATAGTTTCAGCCACTTCATTTAAAAACGAAATATCGTCTTGTGAAAATTTTAATCCAGTTGTACCAGTTGTACAACCTGATAAAAAAGCTTCTGCACCTAAAACAGTTCCTCCCATAATTAGGGCTACTCTTGATAAGGCTTCTCTTCTATTCATCATAAAATTATTTTTTAAATATTATAAATTATAAGTTTCCTTTTTTCAATTCATTCACTGCAAATGCTGCAGCGCGTGCTGTAAATGCCATATAAGTTAAAGAAGGGTTCACGCAAGAAGCACTTGTCATAAATGCGCCATCAGTTACAAATACATTGGGTGCATCCCAAACTTGGTTATTGCCATTTAAAACAGATGTCTTTGGATCTCTACCCATACGCGCAGTACCCATTTCATGAATACCTGCTCCTGGAATGCCACCTCTATCATAAGCAGTTACATTTTTAACACCTGCTTTTTCTAGCATCTCTTGCGCATCTACTAAAATATCTTTGCGCATTTTTATTTCGTTTTCTTTTAATTCGCAATCCATATTCAATACATTTAATCCCCACTTATCTTTTACTGTTTTATCAAGTGTTACTTTATTGGTTGGATCTGGTAAAATTTCACCAAAACCACCCATACCAATGGTCCAACTACCTGGTTCTGTTAAGGCGTCTTTATAATTACCCCCAATGGAAAATTCTGCTACATTTCTTTTCCAGTTTTCACGCGTACCACTTCCTTGATAACCAAAGCCACGCAAATAATCGCGTTTATCATCCCCTACATTTCTAAAACGAGGAATATAAAAGCCATTTGCACGACGACCAAATGTATATTTATCTTCATACCCTTCCACAACACCTGCCGCACCTACACCTAAATGGTGATCCATTAAGTTTTTACCCAAGGCGTCACTGCTGCTACCTAAACCACCTTCCCAAACATCGGTAGCAGAGTTCATTAATAACCAAGTACTATTTAAAGTAGAAGCATTCACAAAAATAATTTTTGCATTGTACTCAATGGTTTTATTCGTTTCTGCATCTAACACAGTTACACCTGTGGCGCGTTTTTTATCTTTATCGTATTTAATTTCAGTCACAATACTCCAAGGTCTTAAAGTTAAATTACCCGTTGCCATAGCCGCTGGTAAGGTAGAAGACTGTGTACTAAAGTAACCACCGAAAGGACAACCCAACCAACATTTATCTCTAAACTGACAACCAGGGCGACCTTCATGCGGTACTGTAATAATGGCTGTACGTCCAATAATTAAATGACGAGACCCTTTATACACTTCTTTTAATCTTGAAGCAACATCTTTCTCTACGCAGGTTAAATCCATGGCAGGTAAAAATTGTCCGTCAGGTAAAACGGCTAAGCCATCGCGATTACCGCTAATGCCTGCAAATTTTTCTACATAATCATACCAAGGTTCAATTTCTTTATAACGCACAGGCCAGTCAACACCATGACCATCTTTTGCATTGGCTTCAAAATCTAAATCGGACCAGCGATAAGACTGTCGACCCCACATTAAAGAACGTCCACCCACATGGTATCCTCTAAACCAATCGAAACGTTTTGTTTCAACATAAGGACTGTCCTTATCAGAACACCAATAATCTAAATTGATTTCGTTTAAAGGATAGTCTCTTTTTAAAACTGGATAGTCTTTAATCATTTCCTGCGTGCGTGTGCCACGATGCGGAAAATCCCAAGCTTCTTTGTCTGCGTTTACATAATCTTTAATGTGTTCGATATTTCTTCCTCGCTCTAACATTAAAACTTTTAATCCTTTTTGCGTAAGTTCTTTAGCTGCCCATCCGCCGCTAATACCCGACCCTACTACAATTGCATCATATTGTTGTGCTGCCATATTTTATATTTTATATTTATTTTTACTTTGTTTTCTTATTAACTATTCTTACTTACCATTTTCATTTCATTAAACATCACAAATTTTAATAGCTGATGCTAAAGAAACCATCGGGTCTTTGTCTGCAGGAATAAATTCTTGTGCTACATAACCCTTGAATCCAGTTTTTAAAATGGCGCGCATAATAGCAGGATAATATAATTCTTGTCTTTCATCAATTTCATTTCTGCCTGGCACACCCCCAGTATGGTAGTGGCCATAATATTGATGATTGGTTTGTATAGAATGAATAATATCTCCTTCGTCAATTTGCATATGATAAATATCGAATAGTAATTTAAAATTAGCAGAACCTAAACGCTTACACAATTCAACTCCCCAAGAAGAACGATCACACATGTAATCCTTGTGGTCTACTCTTGAGTTTAATAATTCCATTTGAATCATGACTCCTCTTTTTTCTGCAACTGCCATAATTTTTTTTAAACCAGTAACGCAATTGTTCAAGCCCGTTTCGTCATCCATCCCTTTTCTATTTCCTGAAAAACAAATTAAGTTAGTGTAACCTGCATCTGCTACATAATGAATATGTTCTATATAATTTTTTACTAATTTATCGTGGTATTGAACTGTATTAAAACCTTCTGTTAAACTAATTTCTGCGCCATTGCACATGGTAGAAATTAAATTATTTTCTTTTAAAATTTTCCATTCAGAAGGACCTACTAAATCCATGCCTACCATACCTAGTTGCTTAAAGTTCATAGCCAGTGTGGCCGTGGGTATACCGCTATAACACCACCTGCAGGCGGAATGTTGAATGTTTCCCTTGAGTGCTTCTGATGTTGCTTGATTTTTCACTGCTGCTAAAATATTAGAAGGTACCACGGCACCTGCAGCGATTGCTGCAGACCCTGTTAAAACTTGTTTAATAAGCTTACGTCTGTTGACATTGGTTGACATGGCAAGTAAATGTTAATTGGTTCGATAAATATAATTTTTATTTCCTATTTTTTAGAAAGTTTTTAGTTAAAAAAGGGGGTTATTTGCAAAATAATAAGGAAATTGCTACTATAATACTGTGCAAGTTTTACATTGACAGAATTAAACGATTTTCTTAGCTTAAAAACAATCAATAATGAATAGAAAATTACGCATGGGCATGGTAGGTGGAGGTAAAGATGCCTTTATAGGAGCCATTCACAGATTAGCTGCTAATATGGATGGACTTATTGAAGTGAGTTGTGGCGCCTTAAGTATTAATCCTGAGATTGCTGTGGCTTCTGGAGAAGCTTTATTTCTTCCAAAGGAAAGAACTTATTTGACCTTTGATGAGATGATTAAAAAAGAAGCTGCACTACCTGCTGACCAGCGCATCGATTTTGTAACTATTGTAACACCCAATTTTGCTCACTTTGCACCTGCTATGATGGCCTTGGAGTATGGTTTTCATGTGGTGATTGAAAAGCCTATTACTTTTTCAATGGAGGAGGCAAAACAATTAAAACAAAAATTAGACGAGACAGGATTAATACTTTGTTTAACACATACTTATTCTGGTTACCCAATGGTCAAGCATGCAAAAGCCATGGTGAAAGAAGGGAAGCTAGGAAAGATTAGAAAAGTATGGGTAGAATATGCACAAGGTTGGTTAAGCAAATTATCTGAAAGAGAAGGCAATGCGCAAGCCGCTTGGAGAACCGATCCCAAAAAATCTGGAAAAAGTTCTGTGATGGGAGATATTGGAACCCATGCTGCACATTTAGCAGAATATATTACAGGTGCAAAAATTTCTGATGTTTGTGCTGAATTAAATACCATGGTAGAAGGAAGATTATTAGACGACGACGGGTCAGTGATGTTAAAATTTGACAATGGTGCCAAAGGTGTATTAATGGCATCACAAGTAGCTGCAGGCGAAGAGAATAATTTAAAAATTAGAATTTACGGTGAGAAAGGTGGCATTGAATGGATGCAACACGAGCCTAATACTTTACATGTTAAGTGGTTGGATCAACCTGCACAAGTTTTAAGAGCAGGTGGCAACTACGGTGCCCATTTATCTTCTACTGCTATACAAAGTTGTCGTACTCCAGGTGGGCATCCAGAAGGATACTTGGAAGCCTTCGCCAATATTTATCGCAACTTTGCTTTAACCCTTGGTTGTAAAATTGATGGCACTACCCCTACTGCAGAAATCTTAGACTTCCCTGGCATCGAAGACGGATTAAGAGGCATGGCCTTTATCGACAATGTAGTGGCTTCTTCACATTCCGATAAAAAGTGGACGCCTTATGTTATTTAAAATTATATTTAAAAATTAATTATGACAACAATAAAAGGACCTGCCATTTTTTTAGCTCAATTTATGGGCGATGAAGCACCCTTCAATACTTTAGAGAGTATATGTAAGTGGGCGGCTGGCCTAGGTTTCAAAGGAGTGCAAATTCCTAGTTGGGATCCAAGATGTATCGATTTAAAAAAAGC
>SHWX01000008.1 GCA_009693615.1 Chitinophagaceae bacterium
GTATGCGCATTTACCCTTTATCTGAAGGCAGTTTTTCCATTGATGAAACAAAAGTCTTTAAGCCTTTTGATAGCAGCAGTCCCGATTATCCCAACAGGCCCAAGGGCAGTATCTTAGTTGAAGTCCAACCCTTTGTCATTATTACCGATAACGATATTATTTTATTAGACACAGGGCTTGGTTATTTAAATAAGTTAGGCGTATTACAAATTCATGAAAATTTAATGGCCTTAGGTATTGACCCCTCTACCATTACTAAAGTTTTTCTTAGCCATTTACATAAGGACCATGCAGGAGGTATAAGTTATTTACATCCTCTAAATCAGGAGCAATTTATAAGTTTCCCTTATGCAAAATACTATGTGCAAAAAAGAGAATTTGAAGATGTCATGCAAAATAGTAATAACCCAACACTAAGAGCGCAAGTGGGTATATTGGAAGATTTTAGCGGAACGGTATGGCTTACTGAAGACAAAGGCAATATTGATAATTTGATTCATTACGAAATAACGGGCGCTCATTGTAAATACCATCAAGTAGCCTGGATCAAAGAAAATAAAGAAATTATTTTTTTCGGTGCAGATGTCGCTCCACAAATACAACAAATGAAATCAAGATTTGTGGCCAAATACGATTTAGACGGGAAGAAAGCATTAGAATACAGGCAGCATTGGTGGGAAGAAGGCAATAAAGAAGGTTGGACCTTCGCATTTTACCATGATATTAGTCAACCTACTTACAAAACAGCTGGTCAAATATAAAACGAACATTCATTAGGAATCAATGCTGGTAAGGCTTTCAAGAAAGCGTACTTTATTTGTAGTACCTTTGCGGTATTCTTATGACAAGTCCTAATAATAATTTTTCGCAACAATTTAGAACAAATGTATCTGATAAATACATTATCTATAATAGTTTGTTTGCAGCACTACCCTATTCAGGTGTGGCGAATGTAGGTGTCCTACTGCCTATTTTATTACAAACCTGTGAAGAAGGATATGCTAAAGAAAAATCGCCCAATGAAATTATTGATTATTTTTTTGATAGACATACGCAGGTAGCAACAGAGACAGAAAAAATTGACCACTTATTTAAATATGTTCAATACATAGAAAGACAGGTAGTGCTGTTTGATGCTATTGAAGATGCCGCTTTCACCTCTGTAAATGATATGGAAGGGCCAGGCAGTTTAAAGACATTAATACGCGATGCCAACTTCACTGAAAAAAATCAAGCTTTAAAAAATAAATTAAAGGATTTTAAAGTGCGTATTGTACTAACAGCACACCCTACTCAATTTTATCCTGCCAATGTTTTAGGTATTATTCATGATATGGGCCTGGCCATTGGTAAAAATGAATTCAATACCATTAATCAATATATTCAGCAATTAGGCTTGACACCATTTTTTAATAAAAAGCAGCCCAGCCCTACCGATGAAGCGCTTAATTTGATGTGGTATTTAGAAAATATCTTTTACCATGCAGTGGGTAATATTTATAATGCAATTATTAATGAAGTCTTTGATAATAACTACGAAAACCAAAACCCTTTTATAGAATTAGGTTTCTGGCCTGGCGGAGATAGAGATGGCAACCCCTTTGTGAATGCGGCTACTACCATAAAAGTGGCAAAGGCATTAAGGTCTAGTATTATAGTTTGTTATTACAGAGATATTAGAAAACTAAAACGCAAACTCACTTTTTCAGGCATTGATGTATTAATCAATAAGCTGGAGTCGAGTTTATATGAGAATGTTTTTAGACCTGATGAAAGCCACCCCATAGTAAAAGAAGAAATTATTGAAAGCTTAGAAGCAATTAGGAAAAAAATAATTGAAGAGGACCATTCTCTTTATTTAAGTAGTCTTGAAAGCTTAGTTCATAAAGTAGAATTATTTGGAACCCACTTCGCTTCTTTAGATATTCGACAAGATAGCAGAATACACCGTAAAGTTTTAATGAATATTCATCAAAATGAATTTCAAAAAAATGGAAAGGGTTTACTACCTGCTAATTATGAGCAGTTAACTACTGCAGAACAAATTATGATATTAAGTAAACTTGAAGGAAAAATTCAAGCCATCGATTTCAGTGAATCCATTACAAAAGATACCATTGAAAGTATTTACGCCATTCAAGAGGTACAAAAACTAAATGGTGTAAAGGGCTGTCATAGATATGTGATTAGTAATTGTCAGTCTGAAGTGAATGTAATAGAACTATACGCACTTTGCAGATTATGTGGATGGGACGAAGCATTAGCTACGCTTGATATTGTTCCTTTATTTGAAACCATTGACGACTTAAGCGCTTCAGAAAATATAATGCAAGCGTTATACTTGGAAACTATTTATGCTACACACTTAAAAGTTAGAAAGCATCAACAACCTATTATGTTGGGTTTTAGCGATGGAACCAAGGATGGTGGCTACCTGCAAGCCAACTGGAGTATTTATAAAGCTAAGGAAACCCTTACAGCAGTTTCAAGAAAAAATAATATAGTCGTAAAGTTTTTTGATGGTCGTGGTGGCCCTCCTTCAAGAGGAGGTGGCAAGACCAACCAGTTCTATGCTTCTATGGGTAGTCAAATTGAAAATGAAGAAATACAATTGACTGTACAAGGACAAACCATCACTTCTAATTTTGGTACTATTCAGTCTGCTCAATATAATTTAGAGCAATTATTAACTGCAGGTGTAAGCAATGAACTTTTTGCAGAAAATAAATTGCAAATTTCATCAAAGGACAGAGCCTTATTGGAGGAGCTAGGCAATATTAGTTATCAAGCCTATCAACAACTAAAAGAAAATGCTTTATTCTTACCTTATTTACAAAAGTTTAGTCCTTTAAACTATTATAGTAAAAGTAATATCGCTAGTCGTCCTGCAAAAAGAGGAACTGGCAATAGCTTAAGCTTCTCAGACCTTCGAGCTATTCCCTTTGTAGGTAGTTGGAGTCAATTAAAACAAAATGTACCTGGTTTTTACGGCGTAGGCACAGCCTTACAAGTTTTAAAAGAAAAAGGTAAATGGGAAGAAGTGCAAAGTTTATTTAATAATATCGCTTTTTTCAGAACACTGATAGACAATAGTATGATGAGTATGGTAAAGTCAAATTTTGCCATTACTAAACATGTAGCATCTGATACAGCATTTAATAGCATTTGGCAAAATATAAAAGAAGAATTTAAACTCACTACTCAACTCTATTTAGAACTAAGCCATGGTAAAAGTTTAATGGAAAATGATGTAGTAAGTAAGCATTCTATTTTATTAAGAGATAAAATAGTGCTACCCTTATTAACTATTCAACAATACGCCTTAGGGAAAATTCAAGAAGTAAAAGCCAATCCAACTGCATTAGCTTCTTATGAAAAATTATTGACTAGAACTATGTTTGGCATTATTAATGCAGCGCGTAATTCAGCTTAAATAATTAAACCGCTCCAGTATCCTTCCAATTCCATAAATGCAAACAGGCATAGGTTCTATAAGGGGCCCAGCTCATCGATCTTTTTAGCATTTTTATTTGCAATTCTTTTTTTGTAGTGTATTTTATTTTATACAGTTTTATCATGGCTTGTTGAATACCTAAATCATCTACTGCAAAAACATCTTCGTGTCCAAGACTAAACATAAGTAGCATCTCCACCGTCCACCTACCCACCCCCTTAATTTGAGTAAGTAGTTCAATTACGGCTTCCGGCTCCATTGCATATAACTGTTTATCTGTTATTTTTTGACTTATAAAAAACTGTGCTACATTTTGAACATAGTTAACTTTTGAATTACTTAAACCAATGCCTCTTAATATATCAAAAGGCGTATCTATCAAAGCTTGCATACTAGGCTCCTTTCCTTTATATACATCTATGAACCTTTTAAAAATAATGGCGGCTACTTTAGTGCTTAACTGCTGAGAGACAATACTGGCTATTAAACGAATGGCGGTATTCTTTCTTTTATATAAAGTATACGCCTCCCCTTTTACAAGTGTTGCCAAGCCTTTATCTTTTTTCAAATGCTTTTGATAGCTCATAGGCACAAAATAGGTAGATTTCAATAATTTTAATTAACTTTTCAATGAATAAATTATATACTATGAAAAAATATTTCACTATTGCAGGGCTATTTATATGCTTAATAAGTTTTGCGCAAAACAAGGACAAGCAAGCCATTCAGCAATTATTAGACAAGCAAGTTGCTGCTTGGAATACAGGCAATATCAATTCCTTCATGCTGGGCTATTGGGAAAACGATAGTCTACTATTTATGGGTAAAAATGGCCCTACTTATGGCTACAACACTACCTTGGTCAATTATAAAAAGAATTATCCCGACACTGACCATATGGGTCAATTAGCCTTTACCATAACAAGAATGCAAGCGCTCAATACCGATCACTATTTTATTATCGGACAATTTCATTTAAAAAGAAGTATTGGTGATGCCAATGGAAATTTCACACTTATATTTAGAAAAATAAAGGGAGTTTGGAAAATTATAGCAGATCATACTAGCTAGACAAATCGCCCTAGTTTATTTTTATACCAATAGGATTTTTCCAAATTCTATATAACGTATAGGCGAAGCCTATAAAGCTAATGATTAGGTATAGGTAAAATAATACATTACCTAGCTTCCACTCGGTTTCAATAAATGCATAGCCCCACATTATGCCAAAGGCTACATTGATGGACATATACAATACCACCAAGCCAATGGTGCGCATAATTCTATTTAAGAATTGAAGTAATAGTGGCTCCATAATTAGTCTAAGCTTTGTTTATTATTGGCTGCTGCTTTTAATAAGCGATCAAATTGCGCAGGCGTTAAGTCGTTATAAAAATAATATACAGGATCTACTTTAATATTATTTTTAATCACTTCATAATGACAGTGCGGCCCGGTACTCTTACCTGTATTACCAATATAGCCAATCACTTCCCCTCTTTTTACAGACTGACCTCGTTTTGCTTTTACACGCACCATATGCCCGTACAATGTTTGATAACCAAAGCCATGATTAATAACCACTTTGTTGCCATAACCATCGGTATTGAAACCTGCGGCCTGAACTACTCCATCTGCTGTTGCATAAATAGGCGTACCCGATGGTGCTGTAAAATCTAAACCTTGATGAAAACGATAGTCTTTATAGATGGGGTCAATTCTATAACCAAAACTTCCTGCGATTCTTTTTAAATTTTTATTACTCACTGGCTGAATAGAAGGAATGGCCTTTAATAATTTTTCTTTGTTCTTCACCATGGTGCCTATCTCAGAAAAGGAAGTAGTTTGATAAGCCATTCTTAAACTTAAATTGTTTAACTGGCTGGTCATACTTTCTAACAATTCATTATTAGAAAAACTTTGTAATAAACGTACTTCTTTTTTAGACTCCATTTCTTTGACTCTTGCACTATCCGGAATGGGGCTAGATTCAAAAATAGATCGATACACTTCATTGTCTCTACTTTCTAATTCAACCATTTGTAATTGTAATTGTTTTAACTCAGCCGACAAGACACTGTAATTCTCTTTATACGTCTCGTTTTGTTGACGCAATAACTTTTCTTTGGGAGAGTCGATATACTGAAACATCACAATTACAATAATAACACCTGTTACGATGGAGGCGGCCACAAAGCCAAAAAGCTGAAGCAGGCGCACTCGAAGGGGCACTTCCACTTTTTCAAATCGAAGGGTATGGGTATTAAAGAAGTATTTTATTTTCTTCATTTGAAATAAGCCATTTTTTTGTCTAATTAGGCCATAAAAAAGCCTCAATTCCTTACCTTTGAGAACATTAAAAAAGCATAACAAATATAGCTTTTAAGACCAATACAGCCTAAAATTAAGCGAATGATGACCAGCCCTGAAATAAGACAACAGTTTTTAGATTTTTTTGCATCTAAAGGGCATGCCATTGTTCCTTCCGCGCCTATTGTCGTTAAGAACGACCCTAGTTTGCTTTTCACCAATGCGGGTATGAACCAGTTCAAAGACTTTTTTTTAGGCAACCAAGAACCGAGTCATAAAAGAATTGCCGATACTCAAAAATGTTTACGTGTAAGTGGAAAGCATAATGACTTAGAAGAAGTGGGTGTTGATACCTATCACCATACCATGTTTGAAATGTTGGGTAACTGGAGCTTTGGCGATTATTTTAAAGCAGAAGCCATTGAGTGGAGTTGGGAATTATTAACAAAAATATATGGCATTGATCCTTCTAAATTATATGTAACTGTTTTTGAAGGAGACGCATCTGAAAACTTACCCGCTTCTAGCGAAGCATTAAAGCATTGGAAAAAATGGGTAGCAGAAGATAAAATCATTTACGGTAATAAAAAAGATAATTTCTGGGAGATGGGTGATACCGGACCTTGTGGCCCATGTAGTGAAATACATGTAGACATGAGATCTGATGAAGAGATTGCTAAAATACCAGGTCGTGATTTAGTGAACAAAGACCACCCTCAAGTGATTGAAATTTGGAACAATGTATTTATTCAATACAATAGAAAAAAAGATGGTAGCCTAGAGCCACTTCCTAACAAACATGTGGACACCGGTATGGGCTTTGAAAGACTAGTGCGTGTGATTCAAAATAAAAAAAGCAACTACGATACCGATGTTTTCACAGGCACCATTGCTGTGGTAGAAAAAATTACAAATAAAAAATACGATTACAGCGATACCAAGCAGGCCGTTGCTTTTAGAGTCATCGCCGATCATATTCGTGCCATTGCTTTTACGATAGCCGATGGTCAACTACCCGCCAACACTGGTGCCGGTTATGTAATTCGTCGTATTTTAAGAAGAGCGGTGAGGTATTATTATTCTTACTTGGACTATAAACATCCCTTACTGCATCAGCTAATGCCTCATTTGGCAAAGCAATTTGAAAATGTATTTCCTGAATTAACAGGACAACTTGAATTTGTAACTAAAGTAGTGAAAGAAGAAGAGGAAGGTTTCTTACGTACTTTGGAAAAGGGATTAAAACGCATGGATGATATTATTAGCACACATCCAAAAAATTCAACCATTGAAGGAAAATTAGTTTTTGAATTATTTGACACTTTCGGTTTTCCCGTCGATTTAACCAGGTTAATAGCAAGTGAAAATGAATTGCAAGTAGATGAGCCTGGATTTGAAAAAGAAATGCAACAACAAAAAAACAGAAGCCGTGCCGCTACTGCTATTGATACAGGAGATTGGATGCAAGTAAACCCAGATAAGGAAACTAATTTTGTAGGGTATACTAAAACTGAAACTACTGCCACTATTATAAAATATAGAAATGTAAAAGCCAAAGGAAAAGAAGCCTATCAATGGGTTTTATCTGAAACGCCTTTTTATGCAGAAAGCGGCGGACAAGTGGGTGATATAGGTAGTTTGCAGTTTGAAGATGGTACGACCATTGAAGTAACAGATACTAAAAAAGAAAATAATTTATTTATACATTTCACAGATAGCTTACCCAATACTATTTCTAATAGCGTTAAAGCCACTGTGAATATAGGTGCAAGAAAAGCAACCACGCTTCACCATTCAGCTACACACTTATTACATGCTGCACTTAGAAATATTTTAGGCAAGCATGTTGCACAGAAAGGAAGCTTGGTCAATACAGAGCAACTACGATTTGACTTTTCTCATTTCGCCAAAATGACTGCTGAAGAAATGAACCAAGTGGAAGCCATGGTGAATGCTAAAATCAAAGAAAATATTCCTGTTGTTATTAAAGAAATGAATAAAGAAGAAGCCATTGGTTTAGGTGCGATGGCTTTATTTGGAGAAAAATATGGAGATAAAGTACGCGTGGTAGTCATGGACCCTGCTTATTCTATTGAATTATGTGGCGGTACCCATGTGGGACATACTGGAGAAATTGGTGCCTTTATTTTAAAAGCAGAAGCATCTGTTGCTGCTGGTGTGAGAAGAATTGAGGCAGTGGTTGGAGAAGCGGCTGCAAAACATATTACAGAAGTAAATGAAAAATTACATAAACAAATAGTACAACTTACTGAGGCTTCTGCCTTACTTGCAGCAAAAATAAGTACTCCCTTTAAAGCACCTGAGTGGAATGAAAATTCTTCTGTATCTGTTTTAAATGATACCATTGCTTCTTTGCAATTAAGTCAAAAAGAACTCTCTAAAAAATTAGAAAGTAAAGAAGCTTTGTTAGTGAATGAATTAACGACTCAATATAGTAGTCAATTTGAAACTATTAATGGAATTGCATTTTTAGGTAAGGAAATAGCATTATCAAGTGCCGATAATTTAAAAAAATTAGCAGTAGCCTTGGGACTAACTCAAAATAATCATTGCATTATTTTAGTGGCAACAATTGAAGGGAAAGCTTCTGTTGCACTTTCCGTTAGTGAATCACTTAGCGCTACTATGCCAGCTACTCAAATAATTAAAGAAAAAATTGCACCCCTTATTAAAGGTGGTGGTGGTGGACAAAAAACATTGGCTACAGCAGGTGGGCAAGATGCAAGTCAACTCAAAAATGTAATTGAGGTGGTCAAACAAAGCTTGTAGTTTTCATTAATTTGTTGATTTTCAATTGAATAGGACTTTAACAAAATAATATTTGCGAATAGTTTCGTAGTTAATAATTTTTACTATTTTTGAAATTCAAAATTCAATTTTAGTACACAAAAAATATCATTAAAGAAATAATCAATTAACGACCATGAAAAAAATACTAGCCTCTTTATTATTAGTAAGCATTGCAACTCATTTTGTAATGGCACAAACTGGTGAAGTCATCATCACAAAGAAAAATCCAAAAGAAAATACTCCTGCAGTTGTCATTGGCAAAGAGGGTAAAACTCCTTTATATATACTAGATGGAAAAATCGTAACAAGCATTAGTGATATTTCACCCAATGATATAGAAAGTGTGAGTGTATTAAAAGGTGCCATGGCCAGAAAGAAATATGGTGAGAAGGCAGCAGATGGCGTGATTGAAATTATCAGTAAAAAGAAAACTAAAAGCGATTCTACAAAAGTAACAATAACAATCGACGGAGATAAAAATACGAAAGTAAAAACAGATGTGGATGTAAATATGAAGGTGGTAGTAGATGGTAATAAAGTAACCATCAATGGAAAAGAAGTGGACGAAAATGATCCTCGCTTGCAAATAGAAGGAAAAGGCAATAAACGTATTATCTTAAAAAAAATAGATAAGAACTTAAATAATCTTGACAATTCAGCAACAAAGAAGCCAAAAATACTAGTAGAGGGTAAACCCCTTAATAGTCTTGACTTTGGCGATGAAATTATTATTAATGAAGATGGAGAAGATAATTTTGATATCATTGTTCCTAATCAAGCAAAAATAAATGAAGCTTTTTTAGGAGTAGTTACCGAAGAAACTGAACAAGGTGCTAAGGTTAATCAAATAAGTGATGAAAGCCCTGCAGCTAAAGCTGGACTGAAAGAAGGTGATATTATTACTAAAGTAAATGATATAAAAATTGATGGCCCCGCTTCTTTATATGATGCCATTGGAAAATTCAAACCAGAGGATAAAATAACTATTAGTTACATTAGAAGCGGAAAAACCAATACGCTTGTCGCAAGTTTAGGAAAGAATAAAAATACCATGCAGTATTATAATTTCAGTAGCCCTGAGGGACAAGGCGGACCTAGTTTTGATATTACACCCAAACAAAGAGGATTTAGTTTTATACCTAATTTCCCAGGCATGGAAGGTATGACCATACCTGGCTTTGAAAATAAACCAAAATTGGGCATTAGTATTGAAGATCTAGAAACTGGAGAGGGTGTTAATATTACGGGTGTTAGCGAAAATTCACCTGCTGCTAAAAGTGGTTTAAAAGAAAACGATATCATTGTTCAAGTAAATGATCAGAAAATAAAAGATGTAGATGCATTAAAGCCCATCATTAAAGAAGCGAAAGAAGGAACTAGTTTCACCTTTCAAGTAAAAAGAAATAAGGAACTTAAAACCATCGTAGTAAAACTTCCTAAAAAGCTAAAAACAGCCGATTTATAGGCTTTTAAATTAGTACTTTTGCAACATGGTAGATGGGCAAAAATATGAGGCAGTTATTGGTTTAGAAATTCATGCTCAATTAGCTACTAATAGCAAATTGTTTAGTGGAGACGATGCCTCTTTTGGAGCAGCGCCCAATACCCATATAAGCCCTATTACCATGGGGCATCCGGGTACCTTACCCAAGACAAATGCCAAGGCCATTGAATATGCTATTCGTATTGGACTGGCCTGCGGATCCAAAATTGCAAAGGATAATTATTTTGCACGTAAAAATTATTTCTACCCCGATTTGCCTAAGGGTTATCAAGTATCGCAACATACCACTCCTATTTGCATAGGCGGTACCATTAGCATTCAATTACCATCTGGTGAAAAAATAATTCAACTCAATAGAATTCATTTAGAAGAAGATGCGGGCAAAAGCATACATGATATTTCCGAGACAGATACCCTTATCGATTTAAACCGTGCAGGTACGCCCTTAATTGAAATGGTCACCGAACCTTGCATTCATTCTGCAGAAGAAGCCTTTTTATTTGTAACAGAAGTAAGAAAGCTAGTTCGCTGGATAGGTATTTGCGATGGCAATATGGAAGAAGGTAGTTTAAGATGCGATGCCAATATATCTATTCGTTTAAAAGGTGTCACTAGCCTAGGTACTAGAGTAGAAGTGAAAAATTTAAATTCTATTCGTAATATTAAAAAGGCCATCGAATTTGAAATTGATCGTCTTATACAAATTACAGAAACGGGTGGTACTATTATACAACAAACAAGAAGCTTTGATGCTAGTGATGACACCACCTTTTCTATAAGAGATAAAGAAGATGCAAATGATTATAGGTATTTTCCAGACCCAGATTTAGCACCCTTTCATTTAACAGATGCTTTTATTGAAAGCATACAAAAAAAACTACCCACCCTACCAGCTACTTTAAAAAAACAGTGGAAACTACAATATGATTTGTCGGACTATGCCATTGATCAATTAATAGAAAATAATAAAGAAGCCGATTTTTATATGGAGTGGGCAGCAGCTTCTACACATTACAAAGCCATAGCCAATTGGATGATTGGGCCTATTAGAGTAGCCCTTCATGAAGGCCTAACTAATTTTCAAACCTTATCTACCATGATTCCTTTTTTAGTAGAATTGGTAGATTTAGTAGAAAGCAATCAACTAAGTTTTTCAGTAGCAAGTACTAAGGTATTTAAACAAATTATTGCCCATCCCAGCTCCCCCAAGGCATATGCCAGCACTCATAATTTATTGCAAACAGGCTCTACCGAGGATGTAGAAAAATGGATAGATGAAGTATTAGCAATGCACCCTGAGAAAGTAGCTGAATATAAAAAAGGAAAAAAAGGACTTTTAGGTTTATTTATGGGCGAAGTGAAGAAAATAAGTAAGGGGAAGGCCGATCCTAAAATGACCACTAGTTTATTAGAACAAAAATTGGCTTAATTTAGTATCCTCTATCGTTGAACTCAAAATAATAAAAAATGAATATTAAAAACTTATTGGCCTGTTTAGCTGCAATGATAATAATTATCACAGGCTGTAAAAATAGTTCCAACGAAAAAAATTATACTATTTCTGGAACTATACAACATGCCGCTAAGCAAAAACTATTGTTGCAAGAAGTACCTTATGGAGGATTGCCTATTACTACCATGGATTCTATCACTTTAGGAGAAGACGGCAAATATTCATTTGAGTTCATAGCTAAACAAGAAGGCATTTACCGTATTGCTACTGAAAAAGAAATGGAAATACTATTTATCAATGATGAAGAAAATATTCAAATAAATGCAGATGTGAATAATTATCAATCTTATACCATTAAAGGATCTGCAACAAGTCAAGCTTTGATTAATTTTTTAATGGATTACCGTAGAAAGGACTCTTCTTTAATGTCCACCATTTATAATTTAGACGCATTGCAAGAACAAAATGGAAAAGATAGTACCATCTTCTGGTTGCAAAAACAACGTGCTAGTAAAATAGATGATATTAATAAACTGGTTGAAAACATCATCAGTACTTCTACTAGCCCCGCTTTTGTTTACTATACCTTAGGGCTAAGTTTAAGATCCATGGAATCGGCGCAGGTATTGGCTTTAGCCAAGGCTGCTGCAGAAAAATTGAAAGCAGAACCGCTTGCACAATTTGCAAATTTATTAAGTACACAAGTAAAAGCTAATACTAAAACAACTCCCATTGCTATAGGGACAATGGCCCCAGAAATTGCGCTACCTGATGCCAATGGAACAATAATTTCACTCACTAGTTTAAGAGGCAAGTATATACTTATTGATTTTTGGGCAAGCTGGTGCGGACCTTGCAGAGGGGAGAACCCCAATGTAGTAGTAGCCTACGAAAAATATAAGAAAAAGAATTTTACCGTATTAGGCGTTTCTTTAGATGACGATAAAGATAGTTGGCTAGAAGCAATTCAAGATGATAAATTAAATTGGCAGCATATTAGCGATCTCAAGAAATGGGAAAGTATTGTAGTGAGCGCTTATCAAATAGAAGGTATTCCTTTTAATGTTTTACTAGATCCTACTGGAAAAGTAATTGCTACAGACCTAAGAGGAGCTGCCTTACAAGAAACCTTAGCTTCTCTTTTACAATAAAAATAATAAATATTAACGCTGCTTAATAAATGTTTTAATTAAAGCAGGTAGTAAAATTAAATTTGTGAATGTACTCACTACAAGTGTAAGGGATGTAAGCCAGCCCAATGCCTTGGTACCTCCAAAGTCGCTAAAGCAAAAGATAACAAAACCTGCCACCAGTACTAAAGAGGTATAAATAATACTAATGCCAGTATGTTTAATGGTTTGAATAAGTGTTGCATGCACATTATTATTTAAACGTGGTAGTTCCTGTTTATAGTTTACCAAAAAACGAATAGTTACATCAATGGCTATACCAAGGGCCACACTGAATACCAGTACTGTAGAGGGTTTTAAAGAAATACCTACCCATCCCATTAAACCTGCCGTCATAAGCAAGGGCACAATATTGGGCACTAATGAACAAATGAGTATAGGAAAGGACCTAAATAAGAAAATCATACAAATAGCAATTAATAAAAATGCCCAAAATATAGATTCACCTAATCCTCTTACAATAAAATTACTCCCTTCTAAAAAAGTGACACTACTTCCCGTAATTTCTACCTTGTATTTACTTGTATCAAAAATTATTTTAGTAGTACTATCTAATTTGTATAAAAACAAAGGAAGCTCGGCGCTACCAATATCTTTCATATTCACACTCACCCTTGTTTCTCTTTTAGCCGAATCAATAAATTTCGATAAGAGTTGAGTAGGGCTAACACCTATAGTATTGTTCGTTTTTTGAGCATTTGTTTTTAAATAAGGAGCCATGAATGCCATTTCTGTTCCAGTAGGTACAGTATAGGCGTTCGAGTCGCCATCATAAAAAGCTTGTTTGGCAAATTTAATACCTTCTAATAAACCCAATGGCTTTCCTAACTCTGGTTGCGCTACTAAATACTGATGCAACTCATCTATAGCTTCTAGTGGTTTGATATTGCGTACTAATCCATTTTTTTTCTTGGTATCAATCACAATTTCCAAAGGCATTACCCCACCCGCTTCTTTTTCAAACCATTTTAAATCGGTGTATAAAGTATCTTTTTTAGGAAGGTCATCTACAATAAAGGCTTCCTTCTTAATACGCATCAATCCCATTATAGACACTACCACCAATATACTGGTAATGGCAAAGACCCATTTAGTATGCTGAAAAGTCCAGCTTTCAATTTTAATCAATACCCTTTCTAAAAATTTATTTTCTAAATAACGTACATGTTTTGAAGTAGGCGGAGGTAAATAAGTAAGTACAGGAGGTATGAACAAAAGGCTAATTAAAAACAAGGCCATGATATTTAATCCAGATACCCAACCAAATTCTTTTAATAAAGGGCTTTTGGTAAAGGCAAAAACAAAAAATCCAATGGCTGCTGTAATATTACAAAACAAAGTAACAATGCCCATTCTTCCTACCATTTGTTCAATGGCCTCTTGTTTGTTTTTTGATTCCTTATAAGAAGTGTGGTATTTATTTAAAAAATAAATACAATTAGGAATACCAATGACTACAATCAATGGGGGTATCAATGCTGTGAGTAAAGTAATTTTCTGTCCTAATAAAACCATGGTACCAAAACTCCATATAACACCCATCACTACCACGGACAAGCTAAGCAAGGTGGCCGAAATAGATCTGAAAAATAAAAACAAAGTAACGGCCGATAATAAAAGTGACCCGATTAAAAACCATAGCATTTCTTTTTTAATTCTATCTGCAAGTATGGTTCTAATATAAGGCAGGCCACTAATATGCACAGCCAATTTTGTTTTAGAAGCAAAGCCATCTAACTTCGATTGTAAATTTTTTATGATGGCAGACCTAGCACCACTATTTATAGAATCTGGTAAAAAACTAATAGCCATTATATAAGCATGGCTATTTGGGTTGTACATTAAATTTTTATAAAAAGGTAGGCTCTCTAAAACAACTCTATCTGCTGCTAAAGCGCTGTCTGATGTATAGGGGGCATTAAAAATTTTATGTGGAATGAATTTACTAGATGCACTGTCTTTAATAATTGTATAAGCGCTCGGCACACTCACTACCTCTGTTACACCCGGTATGGTTTTAATAGCTTTTTGCAGGTCGGCTACTTGGTTAAATATGCCTGCCGTGAAAAATGAATCAGTCTGAAAACCCACTACCATTGTAGTACCATCGACGCCAAATTTTTTTACAAAATCTTGATAGATAACAAATTTAGGATTGTCTTCAGGAATGGCTTTGGTAAACTCATAGCTTAGCTTTACTTGTATTGCAAAATAGCCCATGAATAAAGTGCTCAATGCTAAAAAAGTCAAAGCCGCTACTTTATACTTTACAATATTCTTTCCTAATTGAAGCCAAGTCATAGTTTATAATTTAAAATTAGTTCACCCATAAAAACGCTGCTAATTGTGTGCTAAGTCCAATGACAAAACCCACTACTAGCTCTTTATTCGTGTGATCACTTACTATCATTCTGGCGCTCCATACTATGGCAGCTATTGCTACAGATGCCACCACCCATGGCAAATTATTAATAGGATAAGTAAAGCTTACGAGTACGACCGCCGTTAATAAACCACTTACCCCCATTGTATGCAAACTCACTTTTATAAAATGATTCGCCGTTAGTCCAATGGCGCTAGCAATAAAAATACCAAAGTAAAAATATTTTAAAGCCAAGGGCTGGTCTGCAAAATTTCTGCTTAAATAATACATCCACCAATAAAAAAACATCACAATCACATAAGGAATAATTCTATCTTTCTGTGTTTTTAAAAAAATACTATCGCTAAATTTTAATCTCCACAATAAAAAAACGGCAAAGGCTGGGAAAAAAGCCGTTAACCAAAAAACACTAAATAATTTTAATTTTAATTGCCAATCGGTAATACTGGCAAACTCAAAAGGCACTACTTGCATTAAATAAAGAAAAAAATAAGTAGGAATAAATAAGGGGTGCAGTATATAAGACACTAAATGAGCCAATATTTTTAAGAACTTCGATGGTTGATTTTCCATTAGTCAGTTTTTTTACTACAATTCTTTGCGCAATCGAGCAACGGGTACATTTAATTGTTCTCTATATTTAGCAACGGTTCTTCTAGCAATATTATAGCCCTTTTCTTGCAACTGCTCTGTTAACTCGTCATCACTAAAAGGCTTATGCTTGTCCTCCGACTCCAAGAGCTCTTCTAATATTGCTTTTACTTCTTTGGTACTTACTTCTTCTCCGGAATCGGTGGTTAAAGACTCGCTGAAAAAATATTTTAATAAAAAAGTGCCAAATTCTGTTTGCACATACTTGCTATTCGCAACCCTACTTACTGTAGAAACATCTAAAGAAGTTTTTTCTGCAATATCTTTTAATATCATAGGCTTTAACTTAGTAGTATCTCCCGTCATAAAGAATGCTTCCTGATGTAATAAAATGGATTTCATCGTATGCAATAAGGTTTGCTGCCTTTGCTGAATCATTTCAATAAACCATTTAGCTGAATCAATTTTTTGTTTGATAAAAAATACAGCTTCCTTCTGCGATTTATCTTGCTTATTACTTCTTTCGTATTCTTTTAGCATTAATTTATAGTCATCGCTAATAACAAGTGGAGGCGCATTGCGGCTATTCAAGGTTAATTCTAAGTGGCCATTATTAATAAGCACAGTAAAGTCTGGAATAATATATTTATCGGCCTCACTCATATGCCCCGTCTCAGCCCCTGGCTTAGGATTAAGAGAAATAATCTGATGCAAGACTTCTTTCATTTGCGCCTCCTCTAAATGCAAACTCTTCTGTATTTTATCGTAGTGCTTGCGCGTAAATTCTTCAAAATATTTTTCTATGACCGTGGTGGCTAGCTTTCTTATTGTATCAGCAGCAGGGTCTTGCATGGCTTCTTCTCTCAGTTCTACTTGCTTTGTTCTCAACTGAATCAATAAACATTCTTGTAAGTTTCTAGCACCAATACCCGGCGGATCAAACTGCTGTACTTTTAATAATAAGGCTTCAATTTCTTTTTCTTCCACCCACATACTTTGCTTGAAGGCTAAATCGTCTGCAATAGATTGCAAGGCTCTTCTCAAATAACCATCATCATCTAAACTCCCCACAATTTGTTCTGCAATTTTATATTCATGGTCGGCCAAATCCAACATACTCAATTGATCCATTAATAATTCATGTAAACTTTGTTCTGCTTTAATGGGAATTACCTTGTCATTATCTAGTTCTGGATAATAATCGTCCTTGGTTTTATAATCAGCCACATCTCCTTCATCATCAAAACTATAATCACTTAATTCTTCATTGCTCATTTCAAATTCATCTACCGGAATCGCCTCTTCTTCCTCCAAACTACCTTGTAATAAATCATCCGGCATTTCTTCTACCGACTTTTCCATATCTCCTTCCAATAAATCGGCATTCATTTCTAAGGCTGGGTTTTCTTCCAACTCTTCTTTTACTCTTTGTTCTATTTGGGCAGTAGGAATTTGCAACAACTTCATCAGTTGTATTTGCTGTGGTGACAACCTTTGTAATTGTCTTTGCTGCAAGGATTGGCCTAATGACATAATCGCTGCTTTAAGAAATTGCTTTTTCTATCACCTTTAAAAATGCAGCTCCTTTTTCATGTACTTGGGCTTCAGTCCAAGTTAAACTAATGGCTGTGGAAATACACCTGCTCATAATAGCATCACTTTTTTCAAATGTTTTTGTACTTAATGCAGCTAGTGCTTTTTGCTGAGGCTCATTTAAAGCAGACAAGCTTTGTACATTTTTAAGATGCGCCCACTTTTTGATATAATGCCAATTGTTAGCATACCAATAAAAATTACCTGCTAATATATTGGCTTGCTTCATTGCCTCTATTACTTTTTCAGTGGCTTGTTGTGAAGGTAAAAACCAAGTTAAAAAACTACCGCTATCTCCTGCAGGGTCTGGCACTGTTCTAAATGCAATACCTGGCACTTGCTCTACATAAGATTTTAAAATTTGATTGTTCTTTTTTTGAATCACTAAAAACTGATCTAATTTTCTTATTTGTGCCAAACCAACGGCTGCATGCAATTCACTAATTCTAAAATTATAACCCAAGAAAGGATGTAAATCTGCTCCTCTATCAACGCCTGCATGATCATGGCCATGATCGGTGTAGGCATCTGCCTTGGTATACACATCTTTGCTATTCGTCATTACCACACCGCCTTCGCCACAAGTAATTGTTTTTACAAAGTCAAAAGAAAAAGTACCTGCATGACCAATACTACCTAATGGTTTTCCTTTATAAGTTCCTCCGATGCTTTGACAAGCATCTTCCAATAATATTAAATTATGTTTATCGCAGATAGCCTTTAAGGCATCTAAATCGGCCATAGATCCGCACATATGTACGGGCATGATACATTTTGTTTTAGGGGTAATGGCTGCTTCCACTGCTGCTGGGTCTAAGGTAAGTGAGCTATCAATATCCACTAAAATAGGCACAGCCCCTACACTTAAAATGGCTTCAAAACTTGCCACAAAAGTAAAGGCAGGCATAATAACCTCGTCACCCACGCCCACACCTAAGGAAACCATGGCGGTGGTTAAAGCACCTGTACCACTAGAGGTTAATTGTGCATATTGAGTTTCAAAACGGCTACAAATAGCCTGTTCTAGCTCTTTTGATTTCCACATCCCTTTTCTAGGAGCATCAAAACCATAACGCATAAGAATACCGGTCTCTAGGACCTCATTAACTTCTTTTTTTTCTTCTGCTCCAAACATTTCAAAACCTGGCATACCCTTTATTTTTATTGATAAACAAAGGTAGTTTAAAAAACGAAAATTGGGTGTTTTTCAGTAATTTGCGCCCGTAAAATAACTATACCGAATTTATGGAATACAGCAAATTGATCGCCGTGTCTGGCAAGTCAGGATTATTTGAATTAATGACCAGCAAAAGCGATGGCGCGATAGCTAAATCACTAGAAGATGATACGACTCAATTCATTAGCTCTAGGGCGCACCAGTTCTCTCATTTAGAGAGTATTGAGGTATTTACCACCCGCGAAAACGTTTTTTTAGCGGAAGTATTTATAGCCATGGGCAAATCGAAAGAAACTTTACCGAATGAGAAAGAACCAAAATTGGTAGAAGCCTACTTTAAAAAGGCCTTCCCCAATATGGACTTCACAAGAGTATATCCGAGTGATATGAAAAAAATGATAAAATGGTTTGCGCAACTGCAAAAGCATAAGGTAGAACCTAGTTTACCCGAGGCGGACGACGAAGCCGAAGCAGAAGAAGCAAAGGCATAGGCCTTTGACTTACCCCCCACTAACTTATATAAAAAGCTTACCTAACCTAGGGTAAGTTTTTTTTTATCCTTAAATTGCAATACCATCAATTGTTCTAAAAGCGATTGCAAAAAATATACATGAAAAAAATAGTACTTCTAATTACGCTTTGCTTATTTTTTCTTGCGCAGGGCTTTGCCCAAAGCAAGGCAGAAAAAAAATGGATTAAAAATCAATTTAAGCAATTGTCATTAGACGAAAAAATTGCTCAATTAATGATTATTAGAGCGCATAGTAATTGGGATGCTAAAAAATTAGACACCCTAAGCGATATAATTAAAAAGTACAATGTGGGTGGTTTATGTTTTTTTCAAGGAGGTCCTGTGAGAGAAGCTATGCAAACAAACTATTATCAATCTATTGCTAAAACACCACTGCTTATTACCATGGACGCAGAATGGGGCGTGGGTATGCGTTTAGATAGTGTTGAAATGTTTCCAAGACAACTTTCTTTAGGCGCTATTGCCTCTGATAGGTTAGTTTATCAAATGGGCGCTGCGGTAGCAGCTCAATGTAAAAGATTAGGCATACAAGTAAATTATGCACCCGATGTAGATATTAATAACAACCCAAACAACCCTGTTATTAACGAAAGAAGTTTTGGTCAAAATAAACAAAGAGTCATTCAACATGGTATTGCCTTTATGAAAGGCTTGCAAGACAACGGCATAATGGCTACGGCTAAACATTTTCCTGGACACGGTGATGTATCGGTAGATTCTCATGTAGATATTCCTGTGATTAATAAAAGTATGGAGCAATTAAGAGAAATGGAACTAGCTCCTTTCAAAGCCTTGATTGACGCAGGTATTGAATCGGTGATGGTAGGGCATTTATCGGTACCTGCCATTGACAACAGACCTAAGTATGCTACTTCTTTATCTTCAAAAGCCATCAATGATTTACTTAAAAAAGATTTAGGCTTTAAAGGTATTACGGTAACAGATGCGTTAGATATGAAAGCCATTAGTAATTATTTTCCTAGAGGCGAAGCGAATGTACAAGCCCTACTTGCAGGCAATGACATGCTATGCTTACCTGGTGATATTGGAGAATCTATTGAAAGAATAAAATTAGCCATTAAAGAAAAGCGTATTACTAAAAAAGAAATTGATACAAGGGTTAAAAAAATATTGGCTGCAAAATATAAATATGGCTTAAGTAATTTTCAACCCATTGACACCACAAATATCATTGCAGATTTAAATAAATCGGTAGGGGCCATTAAATCTCAAATGGCAGCGCAGTCACTTAGTTTTGTAAAACCTAGCGCGCAGGCTAGTATGGGACTTCAAAAAAAGACAGCCTATATTGCTTTAAATCTTGCAAATCCAAATTTGTTAACTAAAACGCTTACAGAAAAATACGGTTTCCAAATATTTTATATCAATGCTAAAGATAGTAGCGCCCTTCAAACAGTCAAAAAATCGGTAACTCAGTTTGATCAAGTTATTGTGGGTTTGCATAATTATAATCGTAAGCCTGCTAATCATTTTGAGATACCTACTCAAATGATTCAATTTTTAAATGAAGCACACCCTAGTAATTGGTTTCATTTAATTTTTGGTAACCCTTATGCAGTAGGTGAATTTAGTAAAATTCAAAATATTTTATTTGCCTACGAAGACAATACCTTTACACAAGAAGCTGTGCTTCATTGGATCGAAGGAAAAATACAAGCCACAGGCGAGCTTCCCGTTACAGTAAGCGAGGACTTACCTTATGGCACAGGAAGTCATCCCTTGGAATCTAGTACAAGCATTTTAGCACCTAATGCACCTAATTTATCTTTTATTGATGCGATGGTACAAGAGGCCATTGATAAAAAAGCCATTCCCGGTTGTCAAATATTAGTGGCAAAGAATAATAAAATTATTTTCAATAAAGCCTATGGTTATACTGCAGGGGAAGGTTCTGCACCTGTTAGCTTAGATACTTATTACGATTTAGCTTCAGTGACTAAAATAACTGCTACTACTGTATCTATTATGAAATTGGTAGAGCAAGGAAAAGTAGATATCAATAAAACCATTGGCGACTATTTACCCTGGGTACTAGGTAATGCAAAGGCGAAAATTACTTTGAAAGACTTACTACTGCATCAAGCAGGTTTATACCCTTATATCAAATTTTATGAAGCATTATTAAGCCCCAGTGGCGACTACCTCGATGGGCTCATTACAAAAATACCTGATAATAGCCATCATAAAATGATCACCCCTTCTAAATATTTATTAGATAAATGGGACGACACCATTAAAAATAAAATTTTAAGAAGCCCAGTAACCACACCAGGTAAATATGTATATAGTGATAATGATTTTATTTTCTTAGGAATGATTGTAGAGGAGGTAACTGGTATGAGCTTACAAGACTATGCGACTCAACAATTTTATGCACCATTAGATATGCAGTCTACAGGATTTTTACCCTTAACAAAAACAACCTTAGATAATATTGCTGCCTCTGAACTAGATAACTATTTTCGTCACGAATTAATACAAGGTGCGGTGCATGACGAAGGCGCATCAGTCATGGGAGGTATTGCAGGTCATGCTGGTTTATTTAGCAATGCTAGCGATTTAGCAAAATTATATCTCATGCTTTTAAATAAAGGTTCCTGGAATGGAAAAAATTACTTCAATCAAAGTACAGTTGATTTATTTACTGCTTATAATACCGATAATAGTCGTCGAGGTTTAGGCTTTGATAAACCTGAAAAAAATAATGCAATAGCAAAAGACCCCTACCCTTGCTTAAGCGCTTCTCCAAGCACTTTTGGCCATACAGGTTTTACAGGCACTTGTGTATGGGCCGATCCTGAAAAAGAATTATTATTTATTTTTCTATCCAATAGAGTTTATCCTACTAGAGACAATAAAGCTTTTAGCGAGTCAAATTTAAGAGCTAAAATTCAAGATGCCATCTATGCCTCACTTAATTAAAAACATAATTAAAAAATGTTTTTTAGGCTTATGGTGCTTAACAGTATATCTAAATGCTGCAGCGCAAAACCAGATAGGCCCACTTGGAACTTGGAGAGAGCATTACAATAATAAATCTGTACTGCATCTTGTAAAAGGCGATTTGCTTTATGGTGCCACCCCAAATCAAGTATTTAGTATTGATGCAAAAAATAATATAAACTTTTTAGGAAAGTCGAATGGATTACATGAAATAGAAATTACTGCCATTACTTGGGATCAGACAGAAGCACAATTAATGATTGCTTATAAGAATAGTAATATTGATATTGTAAAGGGAGATGAAATTTTTTCCATTGCCGATATTTATTTATCTAAAGTGTATGCAAATAAAAAAATAAATTCCATTCAAATATTGGGTCCATGGGCACTTGTATCAACCCATTTTGGCATTGTGGTAGTGGACTTAATCAAACATGAAATAAAGGATACTTGGTTTGCCAATAATACCAGACAGGCCATTATCACCTATCAAACAATTAGCACTGCTGATAGCTTTTACGCCTTAACTGAAGAAGGATTGTTTAGCACGGCTTTGAAAAATAATTATATCACAAGTAATCAATGGAAAAAAATAAATGGATACGCTGGTATTAAAAAATTAAGTACTTATAATAATATCGTATACGCCATTGGCAGTAAAAATATTTATCAGTTGCCAAAAACAGATCCTATTTACCAGTCAGGCATTGATTCTATTCATAACGCATACGCACATAAAGAGGGCTTATATATCATTCAATCAAATGTTACCAACGGAAGCTTACTAAACTTAAATACGAATAATACGGTTACTAATATCCTTGATAAAACTTTCTTAGCCATGCCAGTAGATATGGCCATAGACCAAAACACAATTTGGATTGCCGATAGCCTCAATGGATTAATTGTAAAAAATACAGAGACTAAAAATATAAGCTTAGGAGGGCCTTCTGAAAAAATAAGAGGTGCTGGTTTTGTAAGCGGTGACTATTTGTTAGCCCCTTTTGGAGAAAAGATAAGAGGCTTTAGTAGCTATAGTGCTGCGGGTTGGAAAAATTATATCAAATTAAACGGCATTAATTTACCAGTACTTACTTCTGCAAGCATTGACCCTATAGATGCTAGTTGGTGGTTTACAGCTGGAGCTACTCTTTTGCATTACAATATAAGTTCGAATAGTATTGAAAGCATTAGCCATAATACATTACCTGGAAATTATACACAAATACAATTTTCAAAGGATGGTATTTTTTGGGCACTTCAAGACGGGCAAGGACTTGTTCAAAAACAAGATAATAAATGGACTAGTATTCCGCTACCCATCAATTATTTAAAAAATGGATTAAAGAAAATGGTCGTTGGTAGGCAAGGTCAAGCTTGGATACCAGGCCCTGCGAATCAAGGACTCTATGTATATCAATCCAATAAATATTTTGGCACTGCAGGTTGGAAACAATTGAATACTTCAAAGTCTTCAGGTAATTTACCAAGCAATACCGTTTTAAGTGTTGCCTTAGACAATGCAGGTTCTATTTGGGTGGGTACCGATAATGGTATTGGCATTTTAAATTGTGGAGATATTAGTAAAGATATTTGTGACGCCTACCTACCTACTATAAAAAATACCAATGGATTTTTGGGATTATTATTGCAAAGAGAATCGGTGAACTGTATTGCTGTAGACGGAGCGAATAGAAAATGGGTGGGCACACAAAATGGAGCCTGGTTATTAAGTGCAGACGGAAGTTCTATCATTGAACATTTCACCAAAAATAATAGCCCCCTTCCTAACGATACCATTTTACAAATTTTAATAGAGCCTAGGTACGGAGAAGTTTTTTTTAATACAGCTAATGAAATGGTTAGTTATAGAGGCTTTGCAACAGAAGGATCTTCCACACAAAGTGAAATTAAAATTTTTCCTAACCCAGTGCCGCCTACTTATAATGGACCCATTGCTTTTAGAGGACTTGTAGAAAATGCACTCGTAAAAATAACCGATATAAGTGGAAGCTTAGTATTTGAAACACGCGCTTTAGGCGGACAAGCAATTTGGAATGGAAAATCATTGACTGGCAATAAAGTAGCCACTGGCATTTACCTAGTATTTGTAAGAGATGATTTGGGCAATGAAAAATCGGTTGGGAAAATAGTCATTACTAAAGGCGAGTAAAATTAATCTGCCACTAAATCAAAACTCCTGAAAGATTTAAATCGCCAGCTACCTTGGTCACCTATCATAACGCGATACATAATTTGTCGGACCTTATTAGTGGGTGTTTTAATAGTAGTATCTGATTCAAAAATGGGAAACTTTCTAAAAAGTATGCCTTCTACTAATTTATATTCATCCTTACCTCTATAGCCTTTACTTAATTGCATATCATTGGTAATGTCTGGAAAATAAATGGGCTCTATTCTTTCATTGTCTCTTGATCCAACACTAAAAAGGCTTAATTTATCTTTGGCATCTATTACGAAAATGATAATGTCGGGAAATCCATCATTATTTAGATCATCAATTTCGGTAGAAACTACCCTACCCCTTAATTCTAGACTCGCTTCCCTTGTTTCTGATTTAAAACCAATGGGTCTAATATTTAAGGTATTACGATCTAAGCTTCTATTCAAACAAGTAACACGGTAACCTGCTTTGCCCATTTTAACGGTACTATCATACTTATTTCCTTTTTGACCAAAACTGGCTAAAGAGATAAATAGGAATGCGAAAAATAAACTTTTATACATATTTTATTTATTACTATCCAAAGTTAATAGAATAGTTTTAATTTTCCACTCAAACAATTTGCCATGTCTTTTGAAATTCAAATTGCCTCCCTCAGCCATTTTGAACTTGTTCGATTAAGAGATACAAGCACTAAGACCTTTATAGAGATTGCCACCAAGGGGGCCTTATTAAATAGCTGGCAGGTAATGGGCCATTCAAAATCAATAGAAATAGTAGAAGGCAATGACTTTTCTAAGGGATGGGTGGACTTTGAAACAGGTGGTTTTAGAGGGGGGAAAATGAGCCCCTTTTCTTGCAGGATTGAAAATGGGCAGTATACATTTGAAGACAAAACTTATACCATAGAAAAATTTTACCATGAAAAGCATGCCCTTCATGGTATTTTATATGATGCGCTGTTTAGTATTGAATCAAGTAAAACAGACGACCAGGGCGCTTACCTACATTTAAAATACCATTATGAGGCTACAGATAAAGGATTTCCTTTTGCTTATACTGTACTTATAAAATGGCATTTGCATAAAAATAATGTAGTGACCGCAGAAACCATTATCACCAACTTAAGTGATTCAACCATTCCTATGATGGATGGATGGCATCCTTATTTTAAATTAGATGCGAGTGTCAACGATACATTTATAAAATTAAAAACGAATGGAAAAATTGAGTACAATGAAATGCTATTACCTACTGGAAAAATAATGGATGAAAACGAATTTGCAATTAGTAAAAAAATAGGATCCCTTGATTTGGACAACTGCTATCTAGTGGACGCCTTAGAAAATACCTGCGTGCTTGAAAATGAAAAATATCAATTAATTGTTCAGCCACTGATGAACTACCCTTATTTACAATTATACACACCTGCAGATAGAAAAAGTATTGCTATTGAAAATTTAAGTGGCATACCCAATTGTTTTAATAATAAAATAGGGCTTCAATTAATGAAGCCCCATCAAAATTTGGTACTGAAAACAAGTTATCAGTTTATTATAAAGTAAT
>SHWX01000009.1 GCA_009693615.1 Chitinophagaceae bacterium
TCAATATGGCGATGCGGAAAATGGTGCAGTAGGTCGTTAAAAGTGAATAAACTCAACTCTTTTTTAAGCATATCAGCCCTTAGAGGGCCCACCCCTTTAAGGTATTCAATGGGGTTAGATAAAAGAGAAGCTGTGCTCAAACTGAATATTTTTAAATTCTGTACAAATATCCCAAAAAGATGGCAAAAAATGGGTTCCTGATTCATTATCTTCGCAGTTCTATGAAAAAGGAAATTGTATTAAGCGGAATTAGGCCTACAGGCTTCTTGCACCTAGGCAATTATTTTGGCGCCATGCGTAATTATGTGCGTATGCAAGACGAATACCACTGTTATTTTTTCGTAGCCAACTGGCATAGCTTAACAACACATCCCGACACCAAAACTTTAAAAGAAAGTGTACTAAGAGTAGTGGCTGAAAATATTGCTTGTGGACTAGATCCAGAAAAAGTGTCTTTATATGTTCAAAGCGATGTGCCAGAAATTGCAGAATTGTATTTGTATTTAAATATGTTGGCTTATAAAGGAGAATTAGAAAAGACAACCTCTTTTAAAGACAAAGTGCGCATGCAACCCGAAAATGTAAACGCGGGACTACTTACCTACCCTGTTTTACAAGCAGCCGATATTTTAATTCACCGCGCGGTGAAAGTGCCTGTGGGCAAAGACCAAGAACAAAATTTAGAAATGGCACGCAATTTTGCGGAGCGTTTTAATTACAGGTACGGTGAAACCTTTCCTTTGCCTTATGCCTTTAATTATAATAGCGAACTGGTAAAAATATTAGGCCTTGATGGCAATGGCAAAATGAGTAAAAGCGAAAACCAGAACACGACTTTGTTTTTAGCAGATGAAGACGAGGCTATTCGAAGTAAAATTAAAAAAGCCAAAACCGATCAAGGACCCCTAACACCGAATTCAGTAATGCCCGATTATATTGAGAACTTATTTACCTTAATGAAATTGGTGAGTAGCACCGATACGGTGAAAAAATTTGAAGATGATTTTAATAATAGCAGTGAGGGAAATTGTATCATAAGATACGGAGATATGAAAAAGCAATTGGGGGAGGATATGGTTAGGTTTATTCAACCTATTCGTAATCAGGCGCTTGATTTACAAAACAACAAAAACTTACTTATAAAGATCATTAGACAAGGTGCAGATAAAGCCAGAGCAAGCGCTATAGATACCTTGTCCATTGTAAGAAAGGCCGTTGGGATGGATTATTAAATAAGACGAATTAATTATCAACAAAGATTAGATAGTACTAAACTATTTTGTATTTTCACGAATCATGGCAAAAGCTAAAAAACCAAAACACGTTGCAGTTGCAGGAAACATTGGAGCGGGTAAAACTACCTTAACCGAAATGTTAAGCAAGCATTATCGTTGGATACCTCAATTTGAGGATGTAGACCACAACCCCTACTTGATGGATTTTTATGACGACATGACGCGTTGGAGTTTTAATTTGCAAATCTATTTTTTACATGGCCGCTTGAACCAAATTTTAGAAATTCAAAGAGGAACCGAAACGATCATTCAAGATAGAACCATTTATGAAGATGCTAATATTTTTGCTCCCAACTTACACGAGATGGGCTTAATGAGTAAAAGAGATTTCGATAATTATTTTGGATTTTTTAGTACTATTAAAACAATGGTACAGCCTCCAGACTTACTCATTTACTTGAAAGCTTCTGTACCCACATTAGTATCTCAAATTCAAAAAAGAGGTAGAGAATATGAAGAAAATATTCGTTTGGATTATTTAAAAAAATTGAACGAGTACTATAATAAATGGGTGGATGGCTATAAAGAAGGCCCTATTTTAATTATTGACTGCGATAAAAATAAATTCGGCGAATCGGAAGAAGATTTAGGCGAAATCATTAGCAAGGTGGATGGTATGCTTTATGGACTTTTTTAAATAGCCCATTTTAAAATTATTTTACCGGTATGAATAATATTACCCTTTCCCTATTAGAAGAAATAAAGTCTATTGTAGGGGCTTCTTACTTTTTTACAGACGAAGAAAGCTTTGTTAAATACGGCAGTGATGAAACTGAAAAATTGCATTACGCACCACAGGTAGTAGTAAAGCCAAGAAATACAGAAGAAATTTCAAAATTATTAATATTTTGTAACCAACATTTAATACATGTCACACCAAGGGGTGCTGGCACTGGACTTACAGGCGGTGCCCTACCTCATTTAGGCGGTTTGGTTATTTCTATGGAACGCTTTAATACCATTTTAGAAATTGATGAAAGAAATTTACAAGTCACTACCGAGCCTGGAGTCATCACTGAAGTTCTACAAAATGCAGTAAAAGAAAAAGGTTTATTCTATCCTCCCGACCCAGCAAGTAAAGGAAGTTGTTTTATAGGGGGTAATATCTCTGAAAATTCTGGAGGGCCTAAGGCGGTAAAATATGGTGTTGTAAAGGACTATGTTTTAAACTTAGAAATAGTTTTGCCTACTGGTGAAATTATATGGACAGGTTCCAATGTTTTAAAAAATGCAACTGGCTATAATTTAACTCAGTTAATAGTAGGTAGCGAGGGTACCTTGGGTATTGTTACTAAAATTGTTTTAAGATTAATTCCGCATCCAAAGTTTGATTTATTAATGCTTGCTCCATTTGATAGTGTAGAAAAAGCGAGTGAAGCAGTGAGTGCTATATTTAGAGCAGGTATTACGCCAAGTGCCATGGAGCTAATGGAAATTGAATCTATTAAATTAGCTAGCAAATTATGTGAAAGCACTGCTATTGCTATTACCGAAAACTTAGCGGCACATTTAATTATAGAAGTAGATGGCAATGACAAAGATGTATTGATGAAGGATATGGAAGCCATTGCTGAAGTATTGTCAAATTTTGAAGTGGGTGAATTATATTTTGCCGATGATGCCCAACAAAAAAATGAACTTTGGAAAATTCGCAGAAAGGCAAGTGAAGCCTCTGTAGCAGCAGGTTATACGATTGAAGAAGATACGGTAGTGCCTCGAGCTGAACTACCACTATTAATAAAAGGTGTTAAAGCATTGGCCCTTGAAAATGGATTCAAAGTTGTTTCTTATGGTCATGCAGGAGATGGTAATTTGCATATCAGAATAAACCACCCGCTGTACAAAAAGAGTTATGAAAATGAGGAGATACAAACCATCCTCTTTAAAATTTTCGAATTGGTAAAATCTCTTGGAGGTACTATTAGTGGAGAGCATGGCATTGGTCTAATTCAAAAATCTTTTATGCCATTGATGTTTGATCCTATAAGTATGGAATTAATGAAAGGCATTAAGAGATTATTTGATCCTAATAATATTTTAAATGCAGGTAAAATATTTGATTTAAAAAAATAAAATTCGCAGTTCTACTTAAATGCTTACTCCCCTTATGATAAGATCCAATAAATTATTCAGCGCCCTTCTTATACTAAGTATTCTAATTATAAGCCATACAGCACAAGCTCAAAATATTATTCAAACCCAAAAAGTGTTGGAAGAAGAAAAGCCCATCTTATTTGGTGGAGGTTTATTACTAGGTGGAGGAAACAATTCTTTTCAATTAGGTCTTAATCCTGAATTACTTAAAAGCTATAATAAATACATTGACGCAGGTGTTATCGCCAATATTTATTACTCCTCTTTTAGTATATCACAAGTTTCCAATGAAAAAATTAAAAACTTTCAATTAGGCGCGGGTGTATTTGCAAGAGTATGGCCTGTTGAACAATTCTTCATTCAAATACAACCAGAATATAATAGAACTTGGACTTCTGCCAATAATTATAGCAATGGTGTAAGGGCAAGTACTAGCTATGGTGCCACAAGTATATTAGGAGGTATTGGATATGGTAAACATAATGCAGATGGCATGTCTTATTTTTCTGTAATGATAGACTTATTAAACGCAGACCAATCTCCCTATAAAATTGGTCAAACCAGCGCACAACCCATCATTAGAGCAGGCGCGGGCTTCCCTATTTTTAGAAAAAAGAAAAAAGCAGATTAAAAAAAGTAGCTAACTAAGATAGTAGAAACCTAAGTTAAGACAGTAGAGGCTTAAGCGCTTCTACAGAAGGGCATACAATGATTCTATCTTTCCAATTGTCATACATAAAGCCATCTGTATCCATTTTATCTAAAAGATGAATAAGGGTATCATAGAATCCATCAATATTAAGTAAGAAAACTTTCATATTGTGTATTTTTAAATTATTCCAAGTGAGCATTTCAAATAACTCATCTAATGTTCCCATACCACCAGGAAGTACTAAGGCAGCATCGCCTTTTTCATAGAGTATTTTTTTTCGGTCATGCATCGTCTCCGTAATAATTAGTTCCGTTAAACCAGTATGTTGCGCCTCCCATTCTAATAATAATTTAGGCATAATACCTATTACTTTTCCTCCTTGTGTCAGACATCCATTCGCCACTGCACCCATCAAACCTTTATTCCCTCCTCCATACACTAAGTCTATATTTTTTTGGGCCAATAAATTACCTAAAGCAGTGGCTTCTTTTAAAAAACTTAGATTCGCCCCTGATTTTGAACCGCAGAAAACAGTGAGGGCCTTGATTTTCATAAAAACAATTTTTAAACTTGAATATAGAAGCAATTTAGTTAATTATTTCAAAGATTCTTATTACTTTGCCCATTCAAATCAAGACTATGAGCGCCTCGTTACTTTTTATATTTGTAATTATCTACTTTGCCATATTATTAGGGGTGGCAAAGATTGCTGGAAAGAATAGCAACAATATGTCTTTTTTTATAGGTAATAAAAATAGCAATTGGATGCTTGTGGCCTTTGGTATGATTGGCACTTCATTAAGTGGGGTTACTTTTGTAAGTGTTCCAGGCGCCGTAGGTAAAGACGCCTTTCATTATTTACAAATTACCATTGGCTACCTTATTGGCTACCTCACTATTGCCTATGTTTTATTACCCATTTATTATAAACTGAATCTTACTTCAATTTATCATTATCTAGAACAAAGATTAGGTTTTACTGCCTATAAAACCGGGGCCTCCTTTTTTGTTTTATCCAGAACCCTAGGTGCCACCGCTAGGTTATATTTAGTGGTAAAAATATTACAAGTATTTATTTTAGATAGTTTGGGGGTACCTTTTTGGGCCACCACACTTGTTATTTTAATAATGATTTTATTATACACTTATGAAGGAGGTGTAAAAACCATTGTCTGGACAGATACCTTGCAAACATCTGGTATGTTAATGGGTTTAATTATTTGTAGTATTTATATTTTAAGCAATTTGCATTTATCGGTTGCAGAAGGTTTACAGGCTATGCAATTAAAAGGTATTGCTACTGTTTTTAATACCGATGTGAATAGCAAATCTTTTTTCTTAAAACAAATTATTGGAGGCGCCTTTATTACCCTTACTATGACAGGCTTAGACCAAGAAATGATGCAAAAAAATATTTCAGTAAAAACTTTAAAAGATGCCCAAAAAAATATGGTCACTATTGGATTCACGATGGTACTAGTCATTAGTTTGTTTTTATTTCTAGGTGGCTTATTAAATTTATACGCTGCACAAAACAATATTACTGCTACAGGAGATGACTTATTTCCGAGTATTGCTTTATACCATATGCCTCCCTATATCTCTATTATTTTTATTTTAGCTTTAATATCGGCTTTATTTCCAAGTGCTGATGGAGCTATTACTGCCTTAACTTCTAGTGTCTGTATTGACTTATTAGGCATGCAAAGAAATACGCAGTGGGATGAAGCTAAAAAGAAAAAAATTAGACAAAGAGTGCATTTAGGTTTCGCCTTCTTATTTTTATTAATAGTATTGGTGTTTAAATGGATTGACAATAAAAGTATTATTGATTTACTTTTAAAAATTGCTTCCTATACCTATGGGCCCTTATTAGGTTTGTTTGCTTTTGGTATACTTACTAAAAGAAAGCTGGTAGACAAATGGTCTTTTATACCTTGCTTTCTAGCCCCTATTTTATGCTTGCTGCTTGATTATGCACAACCCTTTGTTTTTGGCAACTTTAGAATTGGCCAAGAGCTACTCATTATCAATGGTCTACTTACATTTATAGGTCTTTGGGTAATTTCAAGGCCAAATACAGAAAAAAATTAGACCTTTGCTGCATGGATTTTATAAACCCATTGGCGAACGACTATACCCAAGCGTATTCAAATGCAACTCCAAGCTATTTAAAGAGCTTATTTGAGGACACATTGGCGACCCATGAACATTGCCACTTGCAAAGTAGTTGGACCCAAGGAGGCTTCTTAAGCTTTATAAGCAAAATGCTGGCGCCCTCCCATATTTTAGAGATTGGCAGCTTTACTGGTTTTAGCGCTTTATGTTTAGCCGAAGGCCTTACTAAAAAGGGCGAATTACATACCATTGAATTAAGAGAAGAAGATGCAAAAAAAGCAAAAGCCGCTTTTGATATAAATCCCAGATCAAAACAATTGCATATGCATGTAGGAGATGCTAAAGAAATTATCCCCACCCTAGATAAAAAATGGGACCTTATATTTATTGACGCAGACAAAACTAGCTATATCGATTACTATAATATGGCAGTTCCCCTATTAAACGATAAAGGAATAATTATTGTAGACAATGTCCTTTTTCATGGAGAAGTATTAGAAGATGCTGTAAAAGGAAAAAGTGCTAAAGCCATACAGGCATTCAACGAGCATGTCTTTTCAGATCAAAATACCGAACAAGTGATGTTAACAATAAGAGATGGCTTAACTTTGATTAGAAAAAAATAATAGTATGAAAATAAGCAAGCTTGCTTTACTCTTCTTTTTAACCCTCCCCCTAACTACCCTAGCGCAGAAAACGGCTACCTTAATATATATTGACCAGTATAAAGATATTGCCATAAGTGAAATGAAGCGCACAGGTATACCTGCCTCTATTACTTTAGCACAAGGTATTATTGAATCTAAGAGTGGCGAAAGCAATTTGGCTTTAAATTTTAAAAATCATTTTGGTATTAAATGTAAAACTGACTGGAAAGGCGAAACCACTTACCAGGATGACGATGCAAAGCAAGAATGTTTCAGGGTTTACCCTAATTCAAATGCTTCTTATATTGACCATTCTAATTTTCTAAAAACCAGACCTAATTACGCTCCTTTATTTGAACTCGATCCAGTGGATGATTCTGCTTGGGCTTATGGACTTAAAAAAGCAGGTTACGCCACTGATACTGATTATCCTAAGAAACTACTTAAAGTCATTAACGATTTCGAACTTTCTCAATATAACTTTCCTGAACTTGCTTTTTTTGAAGATGACGATACCCCTACTCAAAAAATAGATACGAGTAAAAAAGTAAAAGATACCCCTACTCTACAAATAATTAATGTAGCAGATACCATACAGCTTTCTAGTGTAAAAGGGATAACAAAATCTGAAAGTACAAAAATTACAGCGCCCTCTGCTATGAATGGTATTGGTAGCCTACCTATTGAGCTTCCCAAAGATAGTGTCCTTAAAATAGATACCACCATAAATAAAATAAACTTTAAAGATACAAGTGAAATAGTTACAAGTATAATAGATACTAGTAAAATTAATAAAAGTATAATAGATACTAGTACCCGAATAACAAAAACAGAAAATACTACTGTAAAATTTGAATACCCAAAAGGAAAATTCAAAGCCAATCAACTATTAGCTATTTACGCAACCACTGGTCGTTCCTTTTTAGAATTAGCTACTACTTATAATATTGCCTTATACAAACTATATGGCTACAATGATTTAGAGGAAACAGACCTAGTTAGTAAGGACCAAATTTTATACTTAGTACCCAAAAGAAAAGAAATAAGTAAAAAACTACATTTAGTAGCAGCGGGTGAGAGTTTATATGATATAAGTCAAAACGAAGGCATACAATTAAATTACTTGCAAGCCTATAATGCGGGTGTTACAGATAAAACATTAGTAGCAGGCGCTACCCTTGTTTTATTTAAAACCAATGAAGCACCTAAAATAACTGCTAGACCAGAAAAAAATATAAGCGTCCCTAATTTTTTAAAGCGCAAAAAAAAATAATTAATTATGAATAGCATTCAAGTATTAGATAAAGAATTTGTTCCCTACTTAAGTGAAAAAGAAATTCAAGAAAAAATTACTGCTTTAGCTGTTCAATTAAATAAAGACTATGCAGGTAAAAAACCTATTTTCTTATCGATACTCAATGGCTCCTTTTTATTTACCGCCGATTTATTTAAACAAATAACTATTGAAGCCGAGGTTTGCTTTATTAAACTGGCCTCCTATAAAGGAATGACTTCTTCAGGCAATATTATTACTGCCATTGGTCTTGAAGCCAATGTGCGCGGCAGAGATATTATTATTTTAGAAGATATAATTGATACGGGTAAAACCTTACACCATTATTTACCACAACTACTTTCTAGTAGTCCTGCCTCTGTAAAAATTGCTGTATTATTAAATAAAAAAGAGGCCTTACAATTTCCTGTAGAAGTAGACTACACATGCTTCGAGATACCTAATAAATTTGTAGTAGGCTATGGCCTTGATTACGACGGACTAGGTAGAAACTCAAAAGATATTTACCAATTAAAATAAAATTACTTGCTAGGCTTCGGTTGGAAATTAGGGCTCTGCTGCATTTTTTCTAAGATGGCTTTTTCCTCTGCACTTACATGCTGTGGTGTCCAAACATTTACATTAATGAGTTGATCTCCCTTCGCATATCCTTGCACTTCTGGAAAACCTTTTCCTTTTAACCTAAATACTTTTCCACTTTGCGTACCTGGTGGAATTTTAATTTTTGCTCTACCATCAATAGTAGGTACTTCTACACTTGTTCCAAATACCGCATCAGGTATGGTAATATATAAATCAAATGAAACATTTAATCCATCTCTATGTAAACTCTCATGCGCTTCTTCTTCAATCATAATAATTAAATCACCAGCACCTCCACCGCGCTCACCCGCATTACCTTTTCCAGACATGCTTAACTGCATTCCATCTTGCACACCACCTGGAATATCAATGGATATAGTTTCTTCTCCATATACACGACCTTCCCCTTTACAAGGACTACATTTAGCTGTCACTGTATTCCCTTCTCCATTACAAGTAGGACAAGTATTCACAGTTTGCATTTGTCCTAAAAAAGTATTGGTGACTCTTTTTACTTGACCCGATCCATTACAAGTACCACAGGTTTGCACACTATTTTTATCTTTTGCACCATTGCCTCCGCAAGTAGTACATAAAACATGTTTTTTTACTTTTACTTGCTTGTTAGCTCCGTTGGCAATTTCTTCAAAGTTCATCTTAAGCTTAATTCTCAAGTTGCTTCCTCTTTGTCCTCTAGATCTTGAAGACCTTGAACGACTTCCTCCTCCTCCAAAAAATCCACCAAACATATCTTCTCCAAATACATCTCCAAACTGACTAAATATATCATTCATGTCCATTCCACCACCGCTAAATCCTCCGCCGCCGCCTGCACCTGGACTAAATGCAGCATGTCCAAATCGATCATACTTTGCTTTCTTATCTCCATCACTTAAAACCTCGTAAGCAGAAGCTGCTTCTTTGAATTTTTCTTCTGCGGCTTTATCTCCCGGATTTCTATCTGGGTGAAATTGCATCGCCACTTTACGGTACGCTTTTTTAATTTCATCCGTTGAAGAAGATTTTGTGATACCCAATACCTCGTAATAATCTCTTTTTGACATAGTCGAATTTTATTTTCCTACCACTACTTTTGCAAAGCGGATAATTTTATCATTTAAAAAATAACCTTTAGTAATCTCATCCACTACTTTACCCTTTTTTTTGTTATCCGTAACAGGAATTTCTGTAATGGCTTCGTGTAGTTCAACATTAAAATCCTTGTGTAAACTTTCCATTGCTGTTACTCCTTTAGATTGTAAAGTAGATCTCACTTTATTGAACACTAATTGAATACCTTCTTTTTGCACAGCAATATCATCGGCACTATTCAACTGTTTTTCTGCTCTATCGCAGTCGTCCATTACTTCTAACATGGAAACAATTACATCTTTTCCAGCTGTTTGAATGAGGTCCAGTCTTTCCTTGGCAGTTCTTCTTCTAAAGTTTTCAAATTCTGCCATTAAACGCAGGTATTTATCCTTCTGATCTGCAAAATCGGCCTTTAATTGGTCTAGTTCGCTTAAAGGTATTTGTTCTAGTTCAGGAGCAGTTTCTGGGCTGTTTTCAGCTTCATTTTGAGTATCAATGGCTTGATCCTTGGTTTCCATTTCTTTGTCTTCCATAGTTTTCATATTGTTACAAATATCTCCCAAAAATATTGCCAAATCAAGAATTAGAGCAAAATTGACAGAAATAGGCCTAAAATAGGCACAAGTTGTCACTCATTTGGGCGCTATATTTGTGCCATGACAAAGGTGTATTTAAACAAGAAAATTAACCCCAGAATTGCCCAGGGCCACCCCTGGATTTACAACAATGAGGTGGACCGTATTGCCGGCCCCATTGAACCTGGAGATATTGTAGAGGTTTACTTCTTTGATGGCCAATTAGCAGGCAGGGGCTATATCAACCCCAATTCTCAAATTATTATAAGGCTACTAACAAGAAAAAGAGAAGAAATTGATGCTAATTTTTTTTATGAAAAAATAAAAACTGCTTGGGCCTATAGACAACAATTGGGTTATACCGAAAACTGTCGTTTGGTATTTGGAGAAGCTGATGGATTACCCGCATTAATTATTGATAAATTCAATGATTATTTTGTCTTGCAAACCTTATCCTTAGGTATGGATATTTGGAAACAAGCCATTGTGGATGCGCTAAAAAAATTATTTACTCCTAAAGGAATTTATGAAAGAAATGATGTGCCTGTTAGAGAATTAGAAGGACTCACGCAAGTAAAAGATTTTTTAACAGAACCCTTCCCTACTGAAATAATTATTAAAGAAAATGATTTACAATTTTATGTAAATATTGAAAATGGACAGAAGACGGGCTATTTTTTAGACCAACAAGATAATAGAAGAGCCATAAAAGATATTGTAAAAGGAGCCGATGTATTAGGGGCCTTTACCTATACGGGTACTTTTGAAATACATGCTGCACATTATGGCGCAAAGTCGGTATTAGGTATTGATATTTCAGAAAGTGCAGTCGTACAGGCGAATAAAAATGCAGCATTGAATAAACTAGAACATATAGTTAAGTTTGAAGCGATGAATGCATTTGATGTATTAAAAAAATGGGGCAAGGAAGGTAGAAAATATGATGTGGTGATGTTGGACCCACCTGCATTTACAAAAAGTAGAAACAATATAGACAAGGCTGTAACTGGATATAAAGAAATTAATTTAAGAGGCATGCAAATGCTTCGTAATGGTGGCTTTTTGGTAACATCAAGTTGCACCAACCTGGTGAGTCCTGAATTATTTTTAGAGACCATTCAAATGGCTGCCTGGGATGCCAAGAAAAGAATTCGTCAAGTGACTTATCAGTCTCAGTCTAGTGACCACCCTATTATTTGGGGTATGGAAAACACACACTACTTAAAGTTTTTGATTGTAGAAGTTTACGATCGATAGAAATTAATACGATTGTAAATAATTTTATATTCTATAAAAATTACGAAAAAGGGTTCCATTTTACTGGAACCCTTTTTTAAAATCATTATAGAGCGGAATGTTAATTTTATATTCTATAAAAATTAACATGCAGCGACATTTCAGTTCAATTTATTCAAAGTAGTTTGAATGGCTTCAAAATTAGGTAAGTCACCTGGTGTAGCACAAATTTCTTCATATTGAATAACACCTTCTTTGTCTACTACAAATGCTGCACGCTTACTTACGCCTTGCATTTCAAAAGCAGGGAATACATCATATTTAACGCCATAATCAGCAATAGCTGTTTTATTAAAATCGCTTAACAAAGAGAAATTTAATTTTTGCTCTTCTTTGAATTTACCTAAAGTAAATAAAGAGTCTACAGAAATACCTAAGACAACTGCATTGGCAGAGTTGTATATTCCAATGTTATCTCTAATACCACATAATTCTGCAGTACAAACGCCTGTGAAAGCTAAAGGAAAAAATAAGATGACTACATTTTTACCTTTATGATCTGCTAAGTTTACTGCTTTTTTCTCAGTATCAAAAAGTGTAAAGGCCGGTGCGGGTTTACCCATTAAATTGCTCATGATGTATTGTATTTT
Organism: Chitinophagaceae bacterium; assembly: GCA_009693615.1. GTDB lineage: Bacteria > Bacteroidota > Bacteroidia > Chitinophagales > Chitinophagaceae > Sediminibacterium. Next base: position 12,236 of record SHWX01000009.1, read on the forward strand.
TTTTGTTTTAATTTTTACGACCCAAAAGTAAAATTCTTTACTGAATTCTAGTTTAAAGCGAATATTATTATATTATTTTTTTTCTCTTTTCGAAAGCTCATTGACTGAATCCATTAATTCCTTGAATTCAATGGGGTGTCTTTGCAAGTAATTAATGGTATTGTAAAATTCAACTCTATCTACCTTATTTAAATCAAAGATTTGCTGGTAAAATTGAACGTTTTTCTTGTCTGCTTTCCAACTGCTATCTACCACAGAAACCCTCGTATAATATTCATCTGCCTGCATTAACTGCCAAACCACTGTTTGCATGGTCTTCATATCAACGCGCTTATCCTTAGCTGCCTTCGTTTGACAGCCCAACAAAATGCAAGAAAGTATTACCCATTTTTTCATTCTAGCTTTTCTTTATACTTGTTAATATTGGCAATATCTAAGGAAGATAAAGTAGTAAGCAATTGTTTTCGAGTGGCTTTATCTGAATTATTAAAAATGCCCACAATTTCAGAAAATTTAGCCTGCATTAAAATGGGAATAAGCATTCCACTCACAGCCCCCTCGTTCATCTCTTGCAAGTTAATTAAAGCATTTAAGATATTACTCTTAGCCAGTACTGGTTTTTCTGTCATTTGATCAAGGCCCTCTCTGTAATAACTATAAATGACATCATGCACTTTATCGTTACCAGACTTAGTTAAGTTATCTATTAAGATATACCTATTTCTTTGCCCATCATAGCTTTTCCAACCACTAATACCACTACCCTCTGGTGCATTATATACAATATTAAGGGCTTTATTAAAATAAGGCATGCCGGACTTTGGTGCAAAGGAGTCATAATCTAGTCCTAAAATAATATAAATATAATAAGCAATGGTGGCGGTTAAGTTCGACTGTAAGGGGTCGGCACCTTGAATTCTATTTTCATTAAATTCAATAGGCTGAGATAGCTGATATTTAAAAGTAAAATTAGCATCCTGCATATTTAATACAGAGCTACTATAACTCGCATTATGAACAGGTCTATTGGAAACAATACTTAATTTGGCATCGTATACGCCTGGGCCTGCCACAGATTCTATCGTAATATAAAAGCTGCAATCAATTTTCTCTTCGTTGGAAAATGCGTCGTTGGACCATTTACGCTGATTGATGAAATCTTTTAATTGAGATTGCAATTGAGGGAATATTTTAGAGTCTACTTGATTGTCTACTTTACTAGATTGTATAGTAATGGAGGCGGCTAGTTCTTGCGCATCTAATAAATGCACAGTGCAACCGATCATGAAAATAGTAAATAATAATTTCTTACACATAGCCTACCTATTTAACCCTAAAATACAAAAACGTCCCAATACCTCAATAGTTCCGGGACGTTTTTAATTTTGTAAAAGCAAATACTAGCGGAATAAATCGCTTTCTTCGTTTTTACGGTAATATATTTTGTCATCAATAAATTCAGCAGTGGCTAAAATAGCAGGATTCGGCATACGCTCATAAGCCTTAGAGATTTCGATTTGCTCCTTGTTCTCATGAATTTCTTCTAAGCTATCGGTATGACTAGCAAACTCTTCTAATTTACTGTGCAATTCTTCTCTTACAGAAATACTAATTTGATTGGCTCTTTTAGAGATAATAGAGATAGACTCATACAAGTTACCTGTCTTCGCTTTTAAAGCTTTCAAACTTTTTGTTTCTACAACAGAAGGGGTGTTGGCACCCATATTTCTTCTTAGTTTACTCATTTTATTAAATTTAAATAATTATCTGTTTGTTTCTTTATTTTTTTTGCTTCAGCCATTAATGGACTGTCGCTGTAACGGTCTACAAAATCATTATACTCTGCTACCACTTTGTCAAATCTCTCTTTTTGCTTATCTACAAAACTGTTTTCAGCAAATTGATAATAAGCTTTTAAAGTAAGTATTTTATACTGGTCTGCATTTTTTGAATCTGGGTAACCATCAGACAATAAACCATAAGAAATAGCCGCCGCTCTGTATAATGCAAGATCTGAATACAAGGTAGCTGTTTTAAAATCTTTCAATTCTAGTTTAGCTCTTGAAGCATCAATTACTTCAGTGGCGTCTTTTACTCTAACACTCGTAGGATGTCCATCAATAAATTGTTGCATTAGTTGAATGGTTCTAACGGTAGTGGTTTGGTCTAATTCTGCTTTTGGTGAACGCTTAAAATATGTATAAGCTCTTAAATAATCCACTTCTTCCGTTCTTGGACTATTGGGGAAATACTCTACAAAAGTTTTAAATAAATTTTCTGCATTCTCATAGTCCTTATCAAAGTAGTAGGAGTTCGCAAATTTTAAATATAATTCTTCATATCGAGGTGTTCCTTTCACAAAAGGCATTACTGATTCAAAGAGCTGCTGTGCGTTAGAATACTTTTTTTGTAAAAAATAACTCTCGGCCATTTTTACCTTATAATCATTATCCTTATTCTTTAAAATTTTTTGGAATTTTGAAGTACAAGACGACAAGGCCAAAACAAGACAAGAAGCTACAAATATTCTATTCATACAGGGATGCAAAATTAACTAATAATCCTCAATTTATGACTAAAATAGTCCAAAATGGAGGCTGTCGCGTTAAGAATATTATAAAAAAAACCCCGAATAGCAACGCTAAACGGGGCTATATCAATTACTTAGACTAGATTAAGCGTCCTTACCGGCTGCTTTGTCGTCATCCATTTTAGCTTTGATCTCAGCTAAAGCACCTAGGTCACCTAAGGTAGATTTCTCTACTTTAGCCTGGATAGTTTTAACTGCTTTTTTAGTCTTCTCCGTTTCCACTTTTGCTTCTTTCTTAGCTACTTCTTTCTCTTCAGTGATAGCTTGTTCCCAAATTCTTGCATGAGAAACCACAATACGCTTTTCATTGCGATCAAATTCGATCACCATGAACTTCGCTGTTTCTTCTGCTTGAACTTGTTTGCCATCTTCTTTCGCTAAGTGACGATTAGGTGCAAAACCTTCAAGACCATGCGGCAATTTTACAATCGCACCTTTTTCATCCTTGCGGCTGATGGTACCATCATGAATAGATCCAATGGCAAAAGTTTGCTCTAATGCATTCCAAGGATCTTCTTCTAATTGCTTATGTCCTAATTGTAGTTTTCTATTTTCTTTATCGATGTTCAAGATTTTGATATCGATAGACTCTCCCACTTTTACATACTCAGAAGGGTGATTGAAACGCTTCAACCAACTTAAATCGCTGATGTGAATCATTCCACCAATGCCTGATTCTAATTCAATAAACACACCGTAAGGAGTGATATTTTTTACAAGCCCTTTGTGTTTGCTTTGTTCTGGGAATTTATTATCGATAGTGCTCCAAGGATCTTGAGACATTTGTTTAATACTCAAGCTCATCTTACGTGCATCTTTATCTAAGGTGACTACTTTCGCTTCATGCTCATCTCCTAATTTGAAGAATTCTTTTGCATTAATAGGTGTGTTCGCCCAAGTAATTTCAGATACGTGTACAAGACCTTCAACACCTGGTTGAATTTCTAAGAAAGCACCGTAGTCTTCAATGTTAACTACTTTACCTTTTATAACACTACCTTCTAATAATACTTGTGGTAATACATCCCAAGGGTGTGGAGTTAATTGTTTTAAACCTAAGCTAATACGTTTTTTGTCATCATCAAAGTCTAATACAACTACTTGAATTTTTTGATCTAATTTAACCACCTCACTTGGGTGAGAGATTCTACCCCAAGAGATATCAGTGATGTATAATAAACCATCTAATCCACCTAAGTCCATGAAGGCTCCGAAGTCAGTGATGTTTTTCACCACACCTTCTAATACTTGGCCTTTCTCTAATTTACTCATGATCTCTGCACGTTGTGCTTCGATATCGCTTTCAATTAAGGCTTTATGTGATACAACGGCATTCTTAATAGTTTCGTTAATCTTCACTACTTTAAATTCCATTGTCTTTCCTACGAATTGATCATAATCTGTAACAGGCTTCACATCAATTTGAGAACCTGGTAAGAAAGTTTCCATACCAAATACATCAACGATTAATCCGCCTTTTGTTTTGCTTGTCACTAAACCAGTAACTACTTCACCAGTCTTATGTACTTCCATAATTCTTTCCCAAGCACGGTAAATACGAGCAGACTTACGGCTTAAGTGAAGATTACCATCACGGTCTTCTTTTTCTACTACCATTACCTCAACTGTATCACCCGTTTTAACACCATTGGTGTCACGGAATTCATTTAATGAAACTAAGCCATCACTTTTAAAACCAATGTTTACGACAACATCTGTTTTAGTTAAAGCAACTACTAATCCATTCATGATTTCTCCATCAGAAATTTGTACGAAAGTGCCATCATACACTTTATCATACTTTACTCTTTCAGCTTCTGCATAATGACTTACGTTACGTTTGTCAACGCTCCAATCAAAATCGTCATGGGCTGTAATAATTTGTTCAGGTGCTTTTGGTATCGCAGTTGCTTCAACAGCTGTAGCGCCGTCGAATTCCTGTGCGTCTGCGTTTAGGTTTTTAATAAATAATCTCATATAAAATCCGGTGTTTTTGAACCGGACGGCAAAGGTAGGAAAAAACCAATAAAATAGCCTTAAAATGGGCTAAAAAATGAAGATTTTAGAGGGCTAAACCAGCTGCCCCATGTGTTGGGCTGCAATCCAGCCAGAAGTCCAGGCATGTTGGAAATTAAAACCACCCGTAATGCCATCTACATCCATCATTTCTCCGGCAAAATGAAGCCCTGGCACTAGTTTACTTTCCATGGTACTTGCCTCTATTTCGGATAATTCTACCCCACCACAAGTAACAAACTCTTCTTTAAAAGTTGTTTTTCCTTTGATGGGTAAACTAGTTCTCACTAATTGTTGAATTAATATTTGTTGTTGAGCTGCTTTTAAATCGGCCCATTTAAGGGAAGTACTAATAGCTGCTGCTTGTAAAAAATAATGCCATAACCTGTTGGGTAAATTAAATGGATTTTTAGAACCCATTTCTCTTTTACCAAATTCTAATCTAAAATTAATCCAATCCATTCTTAAACTTTGTTCGGTATAAGTAGGTACCCAATTAATAACAATGTTCCCTTCGTAATTCACTGCAGCCATTTCTCTTGCACACCATGCCGATAACTTAATAGCAGCAGGCCCACTCATACCCCAATGCGTAATTAATAAAGGGCCTTGTTCAATATGTTTATTGCCCGCCCATTGGATACTTGCATTGTCCACGGCCACGCCCATTAAACTTGTAATGGATTTGTCGCTGGTATTAAAAGTAAATAAAGAAGGTACAGGCTCTACAATGCTATGCCCTAAACGCGTTAACCATTCAAAACTATTCACTTTTAACATGCCTCCTGTTGCCATACAAATAGCATCGGCATTTATTATTGTGTTACTCGCAAGTGTGATAGTAAAGCCAGCATTTTGCTTCACTATATCTACCACTTCATGATTGAGTAAAACTTGAATTTTATATTCTTTTACTTTGTTCAGTAAGCATTCTATAATAGTCTCAGAATTATTAGTGGTGGGAAACATTCTACCATCTTTTTCAGTATGTAAGGTCACGCCATTTTTTGCAAACCAGGCAATGGTATTTTTAGTGGCGAATTGATAAAAGGCTTTTTTTAAAAAACGAGCACCTCTGGGATATTTTTTTAAGAGTATTTCAACATCAGGGCAGGCATGCGTTACATTGCAACGGCCACCCCCACTCACTTTTACTTTCGATAAAATTTTAGTTGATTTTTCTAGAATACTAATATCCCAATTCGGATGTAACTCCGCAATTTGAATGGCAGAAAAAAATCCAGCTGCCCCACCCCCAATGACAACTATTTTTTTCTTTTCCATTCTATACTTTTTATAAAAATCTACGCTTTAAAAATATTTTTAATAGACTAGCCCTAATGCTTATTACTTAATAATAAGAGGTATTTAAATTACTATTTGCTTTTTCTGCCGCTTCAATAATAGAATAATCGGATAAGATAAGCGCTTCTTTATTCTTTACACATACATCATGTTCAAAATGTACAGAGACTTTACCATCCTGTGTTTTCACTGTCCAACCATCTTCTTCTGTAAATACTTTATGCGTACCTAAATTAATCATAGGTTCAATAGCGAGTACCAAGTTCTCTTTCATTTTAAGTCCGGTTCCTCTTTTACCATAATTAGGCACTTGCGGGTCTTCGTGTAAACTCTTGCCTAGTCCATGTCCAACTAATTCTCTTACTACACCATAGCCATGTAATTTTTCGGTATGCTCTTGAATGGCAAAACCAATATCTCCTACTCTATTATTGACAATGGCGTTTTCAATGCCTTTGTACAAAGACTCCTTAGTCACTTTTACTAATTGTAATAATTCAGGAGCCACTTCTCCAATAATAAAAGTATAGGCATGGTCTCCATGCCAGCCATTCAATACCACCCCTAAGTCTATGGAAACAATATCCCCTTCTTTTAAAGGTATTTTATTGGGAAATCCATGCACCACCACATCATTGACAGAGGCGCAAATATTGTGCGGATAACCATTGTAATTATAAAAAGAAAGCGTGGCCTTATGGTCTTTTACAAATTGCATACAGAACTGATCTATGTCTAAAGTAGTCATGCCCGGTTTTAATTGAGTGGCCACTTGCGACAAGGTCTTGCTTACCAATAAGGCAGCCTCCTTCATTAAATTAACTTGCTCCTCTGTTTTTGTGTAAACCATAATTCCCTTTATCTTATAAAAAAACGAACCTGTCGTTTAAAAGACAGGTTCGTAAATATAAATATTTTAACTAGTACCTTTTAAACTATATAGGTGAGTTCGTAATAGGCGTTCTTCCTTGAATACGTCCGGTATTCATTAACCCGTCGTATTGACGCATTAATAAATGAGTTTCTATTTGTTGTAATGTATCTAAGACAACACCTACCATAATTAATAATGAAGTTCCTCCAAAGAAAGTACTGAAACCTTGTGTCACACCTAATTTTTGTGCAAAGCCAGGTAAGATACCTACTAGTGCTAATAAGATGGCCCCAGGTAAAGTAATTTTATCCATCACTGCTCCAATATAATCGGTAGTAGGTTGGCCTGGTTTAACGCCTGGCACAAAACCATTATTACGTTTAAGGTCTTCAGAAATTTGTTTTGGATTAAAGATTAACGCAGTATATAAGAACGTAAATCCAATAACCATAATAGAATAGATCAACATATACCATACATTACTATGGTCGTTAAATATTCTTACAATACCCTGTGCTGAATCGATATTGGTAAATGAAACTAAAGTTGGTAAGAACATGATTGCTTGCGCAAATATGATTGGCATTACACCAGCACTATTTACTTTAACAGGTAAAAACTGACGTGCACCACCCACTTGAGAACCACCAATAATTTGCTTCGCATAGGTAACAGGTATTTTACGTACACCTTGTACTAGTAAAATTAAACCCATGACAACAGTTACTAAAATAGCAATCTCAATTAAAAATATTAATAAACCACCACCGCCTTTTTGGCTTTTAGAACTAAATTCTAAAATAAGTGATTGTGGTAAACGCGCTAAGATACCCACCATGATAATAATAGAAGTACCATTACCTAAACCTTTATCTTGAATTTTTTCACCTAACCACATTACAAATAAGGTACCTGCAGTTAAAGTAATAACAGTTGATAACCAGAAATAGGGTTTGAAGGCAGGGATAAGTGCATCTGCATATCCTGGACTATTTAAATAAGCAACATAAGCGCCCGCTTGAAAAGCAGTAACGATTACTGTTAAATAACGCGTCCATTGATTAATTTTATTACGACCGCTCTCTCCTTCTTTTTGAACTTTTTGCAATTGAGGAACCAAGATGGTCATTAACTGCATAAAGATAGAAGCAGAAATATAAGGCATGATACCTAATGCTAAAACAGATGCTTGCGAAAACGCACCACCTGCAAACATGTCAAAAATACCCAGTAAGCCATTGTTTGTACCTGATTTTTGAGCAGCTTCAATAGCCAAAGGATCAATGCCTGGCAAAGTAATTTGCGCACCAATACGGTAGGTTAATACTAAAGCTAAAGTGACAAGAATTTTACCTCTTAAGTCAGTGATAGTCCAGATATTTTTTAAAGTATCAAATAATTTTTTCATCAGTGTTTAATTATTGTCCAAAAAGCACTTTTTAAATTTAAAAAACGCCCATTAGTAGGTCTCGAATATACATTAATATTAGATAATTTCAATGGTTCCGCCTGCTGCAACAATGGCTTCTTGTGCCTTCTTGCTAGCTGCGTTTACTCTGAAATTGATCTTTGTTTTCAATTCACCGTTCGCTAACAACTTTACCAAGTCGGTACGTGCTATCAAACTATTCATGTACAAGTTTTCTGGAGTAATTTCTTTGAAACCGTATTTCTCAATTAATTGGTCTAATTGACCTAGGTTAAATACGACGTAATCGATTCTGTTGATGTTCTTAAATCCACGCTTTGGAACTCTACGTTGGATAGGCATTTGACCACCTTCGTGTGCCATTTTGCTCTTGTAACCAGCACGAGACTGACCACCTTTATTACCTTTTGTTGAAGTACCACCTTTACCAGATGCTTCTCCTCTACCAATTCTAATTGCTTTGTGAACTGAACCTTCTGCAGGTTTTAAATTGTGTAATTTCATTTTTTTTGATTTTTACTTTCGGGGTATCTCCCCTCGCTTATTTATAAATATTGAAGAAAAATAGCTTATGCTATTTCTTCCACTTTTACTAAGTGTAAAACTTTGTTAACCATTCCTAGAATTTGAGGAGTAGCCTCCACTTCTTTAGAAGCGTTCATTTTTCTCAAACCCAACGCAATTAAAGTTTGTTTTTGACGCTCTGATCTGTCAATACCACTTTTTACTTGAGTAATTTTTATTTTTTTCATCGTTGAATTATTTATAATCGTATTAAGAATTGGCTATTGTTAAGCTTATCCGTTGAATACTTTTGATAATTTGATATTTCTTGTTTTAGCTACTTGAATAGGTTCGCGTAATAAACCCAAAGCCTTGATTGTTGCTTTCACCACATTATGTGGATTTGCAGAACCTAAGCTTTTTGCAAGTACGTCAGTAATACCAGCGCTCTCTAATACAGCACGCATGCTACCACCCGCAATTACACCCGCTCCGTGTGCAGCTGGCTTTATTAATACTTTAGCAGCACCATCTTTAGCTAATTGATCGTGTGGAATAGTTCCGTGCATGATTGGCACTTTCACTAAGTTCTTTTTGGCATCTTCAATACCTTTTGTAATAGCTTCTTGAACTTCTTTGGCTTTTCCTAGACCTTGACCTACAACGCCATTTTCATTACCTACTACTACTAAAGCTGAGAAGCTAAAAGTACGTCCACCCTTTGTTGTTTTAACTACACGGTTTATAGAAACTACTTTTTCTTTTAGTTCTACATCACCAGCTGCTTTAACTTTACTTACATTTACTTTAGACATGATTTTCTATTAGTATTTTTTATCGAATTAAAATTGTAACCCACCCTCTCTTGCACCTTCAGCAACTGCCTTAATTCTACCGTGGTATAAATTACCACCTCTGTCGAATACACATGTTGTGATTGAAAGCGCTGCTGCTTTTTTAGCAACTGCTTGACCAGCTAATTTAGCTTTCTCAATTTTTACTACTTTTTGAGCTGCAATATCTGCTTCTCTAGAAGAAGAGGAGGCTAATGTTACGCCATTTACATCATCAATTAATTGACAATAGATATCGGCGTTACTTCTAAATACAGATAAACGAGGTCTCGCAGCAGTACCTATTACTTTTTTGCGAATTCTATATCTGATTTTCTGTCTTTGAGCTAATTTACTCATATTATTTATTTTTTATTCGAGCGATGCTGCCGCCCTTTTATTTTTTAATTTTTATTTACCTGCTGCCTTACCTGCTTTTCTTCTTACCACCTCATCAGAATAACGAACCCCTTTTCCTTTGTATGGTTCTGGTTTACGTAAACCACGAATCTTAGCAGCTACTTGTCCAATTAATTGTTTGTCGCTACCTTCTAAAAAGATTTTAGGATTTTGTCCTTTCTCTGTAGTAGTAGTTACTTTTAATTCTTTAGGTACTTCAAAAATGATATTGTGAGAATATCCTAAAGCCAAATCTAATATATTACCAGCGTTGGTGGCTTTAAAACCCACACCCACTAATTCTAAGTCTTTTTTGTATCCGTCTGTAACACCTTTCACCAAGTTGCTAATTAAAGAACGGTATAAACCGTGCATAGCTCTATGACGAATTTGTTCTGTTGGACGCTTAACAATCAATTCGGTTTCAGTGATTTCAATAACGATATCACGATCAATTTCTTGTGTTAGAGTTCCTTTAGGTCCTTTTACAGTTACTATTGCACCCTCTACAGAAATGGTTACCCCTTTTGGGATACTTACCGGTTTTTTTCCAATTCTAGACATAGTCGTTTTTTTATTTTGTTTGATACTTGGTTGCTTTCAGCCCCGACTAAAGGCTTAAGGACAAATCAAGTAATTAATTTATTACTATTATACTATTATTATGCCGCTCATTAAGAGATAGCACATAATACCTCACCCCCTACATTATTCGCTTTCGCTTGCTTATCTGTTAATACTCCTTTTGAAGTACTTAAGATAGCAATACCTAAACCATTGCTTACTCTTTTAATTTCAGCTGGCTTTGCATATTGACGCAAACCTGGACGACTAATACGATCTAAAGAACGAATCGCTGGTTGTTTTGTAGATGGATCGTACTTCAAGGCAATTTTAATTAACCCTTGTTTACTATCATCTTCAAATTTGTATTTCAAGATATATCCTTGATCGTACAAGATTTCGGTGATGCGTTTTTTTAAGTTGGAAGCAGGAATTTCAACGATACGGTGTTGCGCCATTTGGGCGTTACGTATTCTTGTTAAGTAGTCTGCTATTGGATCTGTTACCATATTACTATTTTAAATCAGTTCTAAATTTTGTTTATTAAATTACCAGCTTGCTTTTTTAACGCCTGGAATTAAACCATTCAAAGCCATATCGCGGAATACAATCCTTGATACACCGAAGTAACGGATATACCCTTTAGGACGACCCGTTAATTGACAACGATTTTTTAAACGAACCGGTGATGCATTTTTAGGTAGTTTATCTAAACCTGCATAATCACCAGCAGCTTTTAAAGCAGCGCGCTTTTCAGCAAATTTTTTAACCGTTGCTTCACGCTTCTTTTGTCTGGCCTTGATAGATACTTTTGCCATAATTCTTTTTTAACTTGTTATTTTAGTTATTGTCTTTTTTACTATTCTTGAAGGGCATACCTAATTCTTTTAATAATTCGTAGGCTTCTTCGTTAGATCCTGCAGATGTCACAAAAGTGATATCCAAACCAGTGATCTTATTTACTTTATCGATATCAATTTCAGGGAAAATGATTTGCTCCGTAACACCTAAAGTATAGTTGCCACGACCATCGAATGCTTTATCGCTAATTCCTTTGAAGTCACGTACACGAGGTAGTGCTACAGAAACTAAACGATCTAAGAATTCATACATTTTCACTCCTCTTAAAGTTACGCGAGCGCCAATGGGCATTCCCTTACGTAATTTAAAGTTAGAGATATCTTTTTTAGACATTGTTGGAACAGCTTTCTGACCAGTAATCATTGTTAATTCGTCTAATGCGATATCAACTAATTTCTTGTCATTTACTGCGCCATTCACACCACGGTTGATGCAAATTTTTTCCAACTTAGGAGTTTGCATTACAGACTTGTAACCAAACTTTTTTGATAAAGCAGGTATCACTTCTTTAGTGTACTTATCTGCTAATCTTGGAGTATATTTTACTGTGCTCATTATTTAATTACCTCCCCTGATTTTTTTGAAGTTCTTACTAATTTTCCGTCCACTCTTGTACGCTTCACCTTAGTAGCCGCTGTGCTTTTTGCATCCCATAACATTACATTACTAATGCTAATAGAAGCTTCTACTTTAATGATGCCGCCTTTTGTGTTAGATGCAGATGGCTTTGTGTGTTTTGTTGCCATAGCAACTCCTTCCACAATAACGCGACCTTTATCTACGATTACTTCCAACACGGTGCGAGGCTTTTTCAAGTCCTTGTCATCACCAGCAATCACTACTACAGTGTCGCCTTTCTTGATGTTGAATTTGGGTTTGAATCTGTTAATCATAATTATTTATAATTTATAACACTTCTGGTGCTAATGAAACAATTTTCATGTATCCTTTATCACGCAATTCACGTGCCACTGGCCCAAAAATACGGGTGCCTCTTGGCTCGTCTGAAGTGTTTAATAAAACAACTGCATTGTCATCAAAACGGATATAAGATCCGTCCTTACGACGTAATTTGTTTTTTGTACGTACAATAACTGCTTTAGATACAGTACCTTTTTTGATACCGCCTGCAGGGATTGCATCTTTTACAGTAACAACAATTTTGTCACCGATTTTTGCATAGTCTTGCCCGCTATTTCCTAGCACTTTGATACAAAGTACTTCCTTGGCGCCACTATTATCAGCTACATTGAGCCTACTTTCTTGCTGAATCATTTTTTT
>SHWX01000010.1 GCA_009693615.1 Chitinophagaceae bacterium
GGGTTCGGTGTGCGACCGGCTAAGTATTCTTCCACAAAGTTTTCAATGACAAAATCACCAAACTCTTCTCTAATATCTAAAATGAAATGGGGGAATCCGTTATTAACGGCTGCTAAACGGGCATCGTTGAAGGAATCTATATTGCAACAGCCTGTTTCTTTTCCATTGGCATTGCTGGTGGCATAGTCCCAGGTCTTCATGGTAATGCCTATTACTTCGTAGCCTTCGTTGTGTAGTATTAAGGCTGCTACTGTGCTGTCAATACCGCCGCTCATAGCGACTAAAACCTTTCCTTTCTTGCTCATAGTGTTTGGCCAGTTAAAAGTTGGCTTAGCACAAAAGTAATTCATCTTTGTTAAATTGCAGAATGTTCATAAAATGGGATAGGGTTTTCAGTTCAAAATTCTAAAAATTACTATCTTCACTTCCATATAACGACAAAATAATAGAAAATGATAAAGTTACAAGTAATCGGAAATTTAGGTAAAGACGCAGTAGTTAACAATGTTAACGGCAAGTCAGTGATTAATTTTAATGTGGCGCACACAGAGCGCTTTAAGGATGCGCAAGGCGTTCAAAAAGATAGAACCACTTGGGTAGACTGTTCTTATTGGACAGATAGAACCGCAGTGGCCCCGTATTTAAAAAAAGGTACACAGGTATATGTTGAAGGCACTCCAGATGTAAGATCTTACACCACTACCGATGGTAGAAATGGGGCTTCTTTAACTTTAAGAATTGTTTCGGTTCAATTATTAGGTGCAAAGCCTAATGGAACTTCATCGCCAGATCAAAGTGCAGGCGGAACTTACAATCCAGCAAGCGCAGCTTCTCATGATGATGCACCAGTAGATGATTTACCATTCTAATTTATTGAACTATGGTTATAATGAAATTTGGTGGTACCAGTGTGGGTAAGCCTGAAAGGATGCACCAAGTATCTCAATTAATTACACGTAATGCAGAATCTACCTTGGTAGTATTAAGTGCCTTAAGTGGCACTACCAATGCTTTAGTTGAAATTAGTAGTGCTTTAGCTTCTCCTAATAAACAAATAGCAGCTGAAAAAATTGCTGTTTTAGAAAAACAATACCGCGCTTTTATTATTGACTTATTAAAAGAAGAAAGCTTAAGAGCGAAAGCGAATGAAATGATCACTGAGCATTTTGAGTTTTTAAAAATTACACAGAAAATTTCATTGAGCGATGCACTCAATAAAGACATACTAGCTCAAGGTGAATTAATGAGCACTAAATTATTTTCTTTGTATTTAGAACAAGAAAAAATTGAGCATGCATTATTGCCTGCTTTAGAATTTATGCAATTAGATGCCAACGACGAACCGGATTTAACAGCTATTCAAGAAAAAATTAAAATCGTATTAGCACAGCATCCTAACAAAAAACTATTTATCACCCAAGGTTATATATGTAGAAATAGTAGAGCTGAAGTAGATAATTTAAAAAGAGGAGGCAGTGATTATACCGCTTCATTAATTGCTGCTGCTGTAAAGGCCAGTGTTTGTGAAATTTGGACCGATATTGATGGTATGCATAATAACGACCCAAGAGTAGTAGATAAAACAGTAGCCATTGAGCAACTCAGTTTTGATGAAGCAGCCGAGTTAGCTTATTTCGGTGCCAAAATTTTACATCCTACCTGTATTTGGCCAGCACAACAAGAAAACATTCCTGTTAAATTATTGAATACCATGCAGCCTACTGCAGTAGGAACCGTTATTAAAAAAGAAGCGGGTAGTGTAGGAGTGAAAGCAGTGGCCGCTAAGGATAATATTATTGCCATTAAAATTAAGAGCAGTCGAATGCTCTTGGCTTATGGTTTTTTAAGAAAAATATTTGAAGTGTTTGAGAAATATAAAACACCTATTGATATGATTACCACTTCTGAAGTAGCTGTATCAGTAACCATTGATAGCGACATACATTTAAATGAGATCATTACTGAGTTAAACAATATTGCTTCAGTAGAAGTAGAGAAAAATCAAACTATTGTATCTATTGTAGGAAATGAAATTGCTAAAACCGATGCAGTGCTCAATAAATTATTTCAAGCCATTAATGAAATTCCAGTGACCATGGTAAGTTATGGGGGAAGTCATCATAATATTTCATTACTTATTCCAAGTGCATATAAAGTAAAGACTTTGCAATTAATTAATAAGGGCTTGTTTAATTTATAAACAAGTTTTTTATTTTATAATTTTGCGCCTATTGTAAAGAAAAAACTGCGTCCATCGGCAGGTAAAGCACCTGGTCCTGGGTAACCACCAGCGCGTCTAGTAAAATATCTTTTATCCAATAAATTATTGATGCCTGCTCTTAGCTGTACTATTTTTGAAAATTTATAACTAGCAGTTAAATCTGTGACCGAATAAGAGGGGATTAGCCCAGTATTCCCATTTGCACTTACCGAAATTGTATTATTTGCATCACTAAAAGAAGCACCCACAAAACTTAATTGAGCGGTTATTAGGAATTTTTTGTACCCATAGCTAATACCTCCTCTGAAAATATCTTGAGGGGCGTTTTCCACTTTTTTATCTTTTGTATTGGCGTCTTTATGGTCAGCGCTATATCTAGCATCCGTGTAAGCGTATGAACTAAACAAAATGATATCTGTATAAACACTATTAGAGAAAGCCCTTACAGGATTAAATTCAATGTAGCTCTCCATTCCTTTACTAGAACTTGCGCCCACATTAGTAATGAGTCTGTAGTTAGCATTTGCAGCGCTGATGGTGCCCACGCGGTTATTATATTTTAAATAAAATCCACTAATATCAAATTGAATATAATTTTTTACTTTACCTCTATAGCCAATATCAAAATTATAGCCTTTGGCATCTTTTAAATTTGGATCAACCAGATCTGTAGTGGGAGGTGCTTGTAAATTTGCAAATTGAATAGGTCTGTATGCTTGTGATAAATTTGCATACAATTCTGTACTATTTGTTATATGGTATTCCGATCCAAGACCAGCGAGTGTGAAATTTCGACTTCTGGTAATATTCTGTAAATTAATGGCTGTTCCCGAAGCAGTTACTCCATTTCTTCCTGCAGCTGAACCTTCAAGCCATTCATATCTTATACCCGGAATTAAAAGTAGTTTATCAGAAAATCTAAAAATATTTTCAATAAATGCAGCTGCATTGGTTGATTCAAAATTTATATCTTTTGGGTAAATGCCTTTAATAGTGACGTCATAGTCAGCGCCTGTGCTGCCTATGCCATCGGCTAGTCTAGAGGTACTGCCTCTGTATAATCTTACACCTCCTGCAACTGTGTTTTTAAATTTTCCAACTACATAATCACTTATCATTCTACTTTCAATACCATAGTTTCTATATTTGTCTAAATTTACTAACCTATTATTAAATTGGTTGGTAGAAGCGTTGACACTATCTTTTATAGTAATAGATTGTAAGAATCCTACACTATTACGGTCGCCGATTGTTCCAAAAATGGTTGTATTCCAACGGGTATGTTTATTTATTTCGTATTGAAGTATTAAGGCGGGTGTCATCCATTTGATATCAAACCAGTTCCTAGTTCTGAAGCTTTGCCTCGCATCTTGTTTTATTTGCGCATCTGTTAATCCTCCAGCTTGTTGACTTCTGATATGGGAATACATTATTTCAAACCTGAGTGAAAATTTATTTGTAAAATTATAGGTCATAGAACCGAAACCGGATTTTGTATAAAATTGACTATTATCTCTCCAACCTTCACCAGTTCTTTGGTCATAAAATGAATAATAATGTAGTTTCCCACGCTTGCCACCAATGGCATTATAACTATTTAATAAGCCATTGCTTCCAATAGTTTGTTGCGTTTCAAACTCGATTGGTTTATTAATTTCACTTCCATTCTTTAAAATATAGTTTACCATTCCGCCGAATTGAGGTCCATATTGAAGTGCACCTTGACCTCTAATAATTTCAATTCTTTGAACAGCTTGAAGTTGTGGATTATAATAGGCTTCTGGATAACCAAATGGATCTGCAGCTATATCATATCCATTTTGCCTAACATTAAATTCCCAGCTTCTATTGGGGCTTAAACCCCTTGCTGCAATGCTAATTTGAATTCCGCTTGGGTCGCTTTCCCAAACATGTATGCCTGGTACTTTTGCTAATATCTGGCGCATGACGTTATTTGAAATGTTTCCTTGTACATTTTCTAGAACAATCAAAGCATTCTTTTTGCCTGCATAAATGGTTGTACCAACTATTTCTGGTAGTTGTTGGTAGTCGCTTTTACTATTTCTACCTACTACGGTTATATCTGGCAATCTCTTCCACGCTGCACTATCTTTAATGGTATCCTGGGCATTCATTTGTTGAACTAAAACTGAAATGAAGAAGAGGGTAACGCTTATTTTTTGTATCATACTAATTGAGCTGCAAAAATATAATCAATTAAAAAGGCTTATTTGTGAAATCAGGAAAACCGATTTATGTTATACGGAAAAATAAAAAGGTCCCGATAAATCGAGACCTTTTTTATTAAGTATTTCTATTATATAAACAGTAAAAAAATCTTAAGAGGATTGTTTATATAATCCTATTTTTCAAATAAGGATTATATAAATAGTAAAAAAATCTTAAGACTATTATTTATCTAAATTTATATTTTATAAAATTTAGATAAATAATAACGCATCTCCATAAGAGAAGAAACGGTATTTATCCTTGATCGCTTTTTTATATGCTTCCATTGCTAATTCATATCCAGCAAAAGCGCAAGACATAATTAACAAACTTGTTTTAGGCAAATGGAAATTAGTGACTAAGCTATCGGCAATATTAAAATTATAAGGAGGGTGAATAAAATGATTCGTCCATCCTTCAGCTGGTTTTAATAAACGTTGAGCGGTTACGCTACTTTCCATACCACGCATAGCGGTGGTTCCAATAGAACAAACACGACGGCCATTTTGTTTTGCTGTATTAATAATCTTACAAGCTTCTTCATCTATCTTGAAATATTCAGCATCCATTTTATGTTTGCTTAAATCTTCTACTTCAATAGGTCTGAAAGTGCTTAAACCCGTATGCAAGGTTACTTCTGCAAAACGAATACCAATAATTTCACTTCTTTTAATTAACTCTTTACTAAAGTGTAAACCAGCAGTAGGAGCGGCCACCGCGCCTTCATGCTTTGCATACACAGTCTGATATCTTTCTTTATCTTCTTCGTCTGGCTTGCGCTTAATATATTTAGGCAAAGGAGTTTCTCCTAAAAATTCTAACATTTTTCTAAAGCCTTCATCATCACCTTCCCATAAAAAACGAATCGTACGTCCGCGGCTAGTCGTGTTGTCAATTACTTCTGCTACTAGTTCTTCGTTTTCTCCGAAATACAATTTGTTGCCTACACGAATTTTTCTTGCGGGATCAACAATCACATCCCATAAACGGTTAGGCTTATTTAATTCTCTTAATAAGAATACTTCAATCTTCGCGCCTGTTTTTTCTTTACGGCCATACATTCTAGCTGGGAATACCTTGGTATTGTTTACTACAAAAACATCTTTGTCGTCGTAATACTCTAATAAGTCAGAGAAATGACGATTTTCCATGTGACCATTTTGACGGTTAACCACCATCAGTCTACTATCCTCTCTTCTTTTAGTAGGATATTGTGCAATGAGATTTAAAGGTAGATCGTACCTAAATTGAGAAAGTTTCATTTGTGTCTATTTTTGGGTGATAGCCACATTAAGTTTACTACAGCCTTACGGGGCAGTTCGCTTCATGTTACGGCATGAAAATTATGGAGGCAAATGTACAACATAAGCAGTAATTTTGTTAACCTAAGATTCACACCTAAAATTGGGCAATTAGAAGCAAAACAACTAGATTTGCAAACAATTGTTAGTTTTAGGATTTATTGATATAAAATAAATTAAACTATGTTGAGAGCGCGCTGGTGGAAAATCCTATCTATTATCCTTTTACTTTATACCTGTACTTATGGCTTTTTAGTAAAAGTGCCCAAGCTTGACGACCGTTTGCAAGAGTCTATTCGTAATTTCTTTTTTCATGTACCCATGTGGTTTGGCATGATGATACTATTATTTGTGTCTCTAATATATGCGATAAAGTATTTGCGAGCTGCGAGTCCGGTGCACGATATTTACTCCATGGCATTTGCATCTGTTGGCTTATTATTTGGGGTTTTAGGAATTATTACTGGCGCTTTTTGGGCTAACTATCAATGGGGTAGTCCTTGGGTGGGCGATCCAAAACAAAACGGAGCAGCCATTGCCTTATTAATTTATTTCGCCTATTTTGTTTTAAGAGGTAGTTTAATAGATACAGAGAAAAGAGCAAGACTTTCTGCTGTCTATAATATTTTTTCTTTCTTTATGTTATTTCCTACACTTTGGATTTTACCAAGACTCACTGAATCATTGCATCCTGGAGGACAGGGTAGTGATGGTAATCCGGGTCTGAATGGAAAAGATATGTCGGCGAATATGCGCACTGTATTTTATCCTGCAGTGATTGGATGGACTTTATTAGGCGTATGGATAAGTACTTTGCATATTAGAGTACAATTATTAAAATTAAAAAAAGAAGGACTTTTATAATATCATTCAATCAAGAATAAATAAAAATATATGTTTCAATTATTACAAGCAAAGGTTGTCGAGAATAGCAGCATCATGGTTCAACAAGGTAAAATTTATATAGTTCTGTCAGTGGTGACTATTATATTAGTAGGGCTATTTATATATGTAGCTACTATTGATAAAAAAATAGCAGCATTAGAAAATAACGCGAAAGATTAACCCAAAAGATTAAGCTTTTAATTTAAAATCATTTTTATGCCAGAAAATAAAGAGTATAGTTTCTTTCAAAGTGTTGAAAGAAGTTTTGATAAAGCTTCCAAGTTTACAAGCTGGGAACAAGGAATATTAGAACAAATTAAAGCTTGTAATAGTATTTACAGTATGCGCTTCCCCGTTAAAATGGATGATGGGCATATTGAAGTAATTGAAGCCTATCGTGTACAACATTCACAACATAAGTCGCCTTGTAAAGGAGGTATTCGTTTTAGTATGGCAGTGAATCAAGATGAGGTAATGGCACTAGCCGCCTTAATGACTTATAAGTGTGCGATTGTGAATGTACCTTTTGGTGGAGCGAAGGGTGGTATTAAAATTAGCCCTAGAAGTTTAAGTACTTATGAATTAGAAAAAATTACAAGAAGATATACTTCTGAATTAGTAAAGAAAAATTTTATAGGCCCAGGTATTGATGTACCTGCACCCGATTATGGAACAGGCGAAAGAGAAATGGCTTGGATAGTAGATACTTATCAGTCTTTAAAGCCAGGAGAAATTGATGCAGCCGGTTGTGTAACTGGTAAGCCTCTTTCATTAGGGGGTGTTAGAGGAAGAAAAGAAGCCACTGGATTAGGTGTATTTTTTGGAGTGAGAGAAGTATGTTTAATGGAAGATATAATGAAAAAGCTAGGTTTAACTGTGGGTATTGAAAATAAAAAAGTAGTGGTACAAGGTTTGGGTAATGTGGGTTATCACTCTGCAAAATTCTTTAGAGAGAATGGCGCTTTTGTAGTTTCTATTGCAGAATTTGAAGGGGCTATTTTTAATGAAGCAGGTTTGAATGAAGAAGAGGTATTCCAACACCGTAAAAAAACGGGTAGTATTTTAAACTTCCCAGGGGCTACTAATTTAAAGAACAGTGGAGACGCTTTAGAATTAGATTGTGATATTTTAATTCCAGCTGCTTTAGAAAATGTAATTGACGGAACGAATGCACCACGCATTAAAGCAAAAATAATTGGAGAAGCGGCGAATGGTCCTCTAACACCTGAAGCCGATGATATATTAGCTGTTAAAGGCGTACTAGTAATTCCTGATATGTACTTAAATGCAGGGGGTGTAACAGTTTCTTATTTTGAGTGGTTGAAAAACTTAAGCCATGTAAGATATGGTCGTTTAGAAAAAAGATTTACTGAAAATGCCAATATTAATATTCTGAATCAGATAGAAGAGTTAACAGGAAAAAAAGTAACTGAGTCTGAAAAAGAAATTATTGCACATGGTCCAGATGAAATTGATTTAGTGCATAGTGGATTAGAAGAAACTATGATTAACGCTACTAGAGAGATTATGGATATTTGGAAAGCCAATCCTTCTATTCCAGATATGCGCACTGCAGCTTATGTATGTGCCATTAATAAAGTAGGCACTTCTTATGCTGAATTAGGTATCTTCCCTTAGTAGTTGGAAGAAATGTTTTTATAAGTAGAGAAAATATATACGTAGAAAATATATTTATAAGTAATCGGGGAAATTTTGCAAAGCTTGCAGTTTCCCCGATTCTATTTTAGCACCCAGTGTTTCATGCCCATTGCTAATAAATAAATACTTTGCCCCTAATACTTGTTGGTATTGTAAAATTTGCTCCATTGTTTTTTCATTTAATGCAACTTTTGCTTCTTTACATTCAATAATCATCCAGGGTTCTTCATTTTTATATACCACTATATCAAATCGTTTAGAAAGTTCTCCTAATTTAATTTCTTTTTCTACCGCTATTAAACTGGAAGGATAATGTAGTGTTTGAACAAGGTATTGCAATAGATTCTGTCTTACCCATTCTTCAGGTGTAATTACCACCCATGCCTTTCTAAAGGGATCAAATATTTGATCCTTCCCATTAATGGCTTTTATTTTAAAAGGGTAGCTTGGATAAGGTAGAACCATCATTTAAATTAAAATTCGTATTTTTATATAATACTTTGTCCAAAGATAAGTAGTTGATACCTTAAAATTTGATAGTATGAAAACAAAAGAAGAAATCGTAGAGAATTGGTTACCAAGGTATACGGGCGCTAGCTTAGACCAATTAGGTCGCTTTATACTACTGACTAATTTTAGCCATTATGTGAACATGTTTGCAGAAATGCATAAGGTGGAAGTCATTGGTAAAGACCGTCCTATGCAATGCGCTACAGCCGACGGTATTACTATAATTAACTTTGGAATGGGCAGCCCCGGAGCAGCTACTATTATGGATTTATTAACGGCCATTCAACCAGAAGCTGTTTTATTTTTAGGTAAATGTGGAGGATTAAAAAAGAGAAATAAAATAGGCGATTTAATTTTACCTATTGCAGCGATAAGAGGAGAAGGTACTTCCAATGATTATTTTCCACCAGAAGTGCCTGCACTTCCTGCCTTCGCTTTACAAAAAGCAATTTCTACCACCATTCGCGATAACAATGTAGATTATTGGACTGGCACTGTGTACACTACCAATAGAAGAGTTTGGGAGCACGATGAAAAATTCAAAGAATATTTAACCGATATTAGAGCTTACGCCATTGATATGGAAACAGCTACTATTTTTACAGTAGGCTTTTACAATAAAATTCCAACAGGTGCTTTATTATTAGTAAGCGATTCTCCCATGGTACCAGAAGGGGTGAAAACAGAAGCCAGCGATTCTAAAGTAACTGCTGAATTTGTACAAAGACATTTGAACATTGGAATAGAATCTTTAAAGCAACTTATTAATAACGGACAAACTGTTCGTCATTTACAGTTCTAAGCCGCATAAAAATAAAATTATTAAAATATATTTTATTTTTATTTGCTTCTTTATTTTATTTTTTTTAATCTCCACTATCGTGTTAAAATTAATAATTTTAACACGTCATTTACTCCTTCCATAGAAAAGGAAAGAGGATATAGGATAGTGCTACAATCATAATATCAAAGCCGCATAATAAACCTACTAATTCGGGTAGTCCATTTTGCACCACATCGGCAAACGCAATATTGGCAATTTTCATTAGAAGCATTAGCTGCGGAATAATTAAAGGAAAACCAAGGATAGCCATAATAGCCGAGGGTTGTTGTGCTTTAGAAGCAATGGCTGCAAGAAAACTAAATACCAAACTTAAACTAATGCCCCCTAAACAACTCAAGCCAAAGAATAATAAACTATGCTCTAAGGGGTTGCCTAATAGTAAAGTAAATAATAGCAAACTTAATCCACTCATAAAGCACATGAGTAAGCTATTATAAATTAATTTAGAAAAGATAAAATGAATAGGGCTTGCAATGGTATAAAAGTAAAGCATACGACCTCTTCCTTCTTGTAAAAAACTTCTTGCAACCGTATTAATACAAATAAATAAAAGGGTAATCCAAAATAAACCATTCCAAACTTCATCATCGGGCTGGCCCATGGTTAAGTAAATCACAAAAGTAGTGGAGGCGATGTATAATAAGATGCCAAAAAAAGTATACTGCTGTCTAAATTCAAGCAACATATCTTTTTTCAATAAAGTAATAATCGATTTCAAATGTATTTTCATTTTACTTTATTTGCTAAGGTAAATATTATTTAGTGGCACAAATGCGACACCTTGGTTCATAATTATTTTTTTCTCCCAAAACGACAGTGCCTTCTTCATCACTTGTTCTATATGAAATATTGGCTAAGTGACCGCACTGCACACATATAGCATGTAGTTTGGTAATAAAATCGGCAATTGCTAATAAAGAAGGCATGGGTCCAAAGGGCTTGCCTAAATAATCCATATCAAGTCCTGCTACAATAACTCTTTTGCCTTGCATCATAAGTGTTTCACAAACTTCAATAATAGCAGCATCAAAAAATTGTGCTTCATCAATACCAATAACATCGGCTGTATTAGCCAGTGCTAAAATTTCTGTGGCGTTTTTTACGGGGGTAGATTCTATATAATTAGCATCGTGGCTTACCACTTTATTTACATCAAAACGAGTATCGGTTGCAGGCTTATAAATAGCTACTTGTAAATTTGCAATCTTCGCTCTTTTTAATCTTCTAATGAGTTCTTCTGTTTTGCCGCTAAACATACTGCCGCAAACCACTTCAATCCAACCGCGTCTTTCTCCTGTAATATTTTGTTCAATAAACATATATCTAATTATATTGCTTTTCTGTGAAAGTCAAAAGTAGCCATTCTTATTTTAAAAAATGCTGCTCTTTTAAATATTCAATTGTTTTTTCAGTAGCCCCTGCGTGGTCAATAATATATTGAGCCGCTTTCTTAGAAGTATTGGTGTAGGCCTCTTCCGATGATTTTAATAATTGAATTTGCACTATCAATGCTGCTGCGTTTTGAATTGAAAATCCGCCACCTTCATTTCTAAGACCAACGGCTTCTCTGTATTTACTATCATTTTTCCCCCAAATAACCGGTTTGCCAAAAGCGGCTGGTTCTAAAACATTGTGCACGCCATCTTTTCCAAAACCTCCCCCTACATATGAAATAAATGCATACTGATATAAACTTCTTAATAACCCTATCTGGTCTACAATAATAATAGTAGGTAAAGTAAAATGTTGTTTGGAGGCTAATAATGCAGTGAGCGTAATAGCTTTTGGAAAATGCGATTTACATTCTGCAATGGAAGCTGCATTTACATGATGTGGTACAATAATCCAGTTTAATTTTTCTATTTCATGGGCAGCTTTAGCAAGAACAATATGATCGGCCTCCCAGGTACTACCAGCAATCATAATTTTATAGTTACTTAATTTTTGTATCCACTCAAATTTAGTAACAGTGGCAGCAGTGTTAATGACTCTATCAAAACGGGTATCTCCGGTTATAAATATTTTACTAGTACTTATAATGGGTTTAATTAAATCTTCCGATGCTTGATCCTGCACTAAAATAGCAGTAAATAAATTTAATATTTTTTTATAGAAGCCTCCGTAAAATTGAAAGAATATTTGACCTTGTCTAAAAAGAGCAGAAGCTAAAACGGTAGGAATATTTTTTTCTTTCGCAATCGATAAATAGTTAAACCAAAATTCATATTTAATAAAAATAATTAAGGAAGGTTGTATGGTTTCTAAAAAAAGTCTTGCATTTTTTTTACCATCAAAAGGGAGGTAGGTGACAAAGTCGGCATGGGCATCTTTTTTTCTATACACATAACCCGAGGGCGAAAAAAAAGTAAGCCAAATTTGATGCGATGGATATTTTAATTTAATGCTGTCGATAATAGGTAGCCCTTGTTCGTATTCTCCATAAGAAGCACAGTGCACCCAAATAAGGGGTTGTTTAATCTTTGGGCTAAGGGCATTAATTTCGTCCCAAACCTTGGCTTGTCCATCCACCCATTGCTTGGCTTTCTCATTAAATGGACTAATGAGATAAGCCAATATAGGGTAGAGCCTTAAAAAGAATTGGTATAAAATCATGCTATTATTTCAGTAGGGCAAAAATCAATAAAAAATAGCATAAAACTTGAATTTGTTTTGAAAGCCTTTCTTAGGGCCACAATTAGGTTGAATTAGGCTTTTTATTGTAATTTTGCCCAAATTTAAAGGATGAGAAAAATTCAAATGGTAGATACTAAAAATCAGTATCTGGCCATCAAAGAAGAGGTAGACGGTGCTATCCAAGATGTATTGGACTCGGCCGCCTATATTAATGGTAAGGCGGTGAAGGATTTTACTCAAAATTTGAGTACCTATTTAGGAGTGGATCATGTAATTCCTTGTGCCAACGGAACCGACGCTTTACAAATTGCCATGATGGCCTTAGACCTAAAACCGGGTGATGAAATTATAACACCATCTTTTACTTATATCGCTACCACAGAGGTAGTGGCATTGCTTGGATTAAAACCTGTTTTTGTAGATGTGGATCCTATTACCTTTTGTATGGACATTGAA
Organism: Chitinophagaceae bacterium; assembly: GCA_009693615.1. Classification (GTDB taxonomy): domain Bacteria; phylum Bacteroidota; class Bacteroidia; order Chitinophagales; family Chitinophagaceae; genus Sediminibacterium. The sequence continues at coordinate 12,740 of SHWX01000010.1, forward strand.
AGTTTGAAAAAAGCCATCACATCAAAAACAAAACTAATAGTACCCGTTCATTTATATGGACATGCAGCACCCATGGAAGAAATTATGGAAATTGCCAAAGCACACAACTTATTTGTAATTGAAGACAATGCGCAAGCCATTGGTTGCGATTATACATTTTCAAACGGAGTTACTAAAAAAACAGGAACCATTGGACATATTGGAGCTACTTCTTTTTATCCTAGTAAAAATTTAGGCGCCTTTGGAGATGGTGGCGCTTTATGTACAAATGATAAAGTATTAGCCGATAAAATGACAATGATTGCGAACCATGGTCAGTCTGCAAGATATTATCATGATGTGGTTGGATGTAATTCAAGATTAGATTCTATCCAAGCTGCCGTATTAAATATCAAGTTGAAAAAATTAGATGCCTATAATGCCTCAAGACAAGCAGTAGCTAAATATTATTCTAATGCATTTGCTTCTGTCAAAGAAATCACAACACCATCGAGCTTGCATTATAGTAAACATGTGTATCATCAATATACTTTGCAATTAAAAGGGGTAGACCGCGATAAGTTTATTGCCCATTTATCTGCAAAGGAAATACCTTGTATGATTTATTATCCGGTACCTGGGCATTTGCAAAAAATGTTTGGCGAACAAAAAAATACAAATTGGAATTTACCTATAACAGATAGCCTAACTCCCTGTGTATGTTCACTTCCGGTGCACACCGAGATGGATGAGCAACAATTAGCTTATATTGTAGATGGGGTAAAATCATTTTTTAATTAAAAAATAACTAGATGAAAATTGCAGTCGTAGGAACAGGCTATGTGGGACTCGTTACAGGAACTTGTTTTTCAGAAACAGGGAATAAAGTAACCTGCGTGGACATTGATAAAAACAAAGTAGATAAATTAAGTAATGGTCAAATTACTATATACGAACCGGGACTAGAAAAAATATTTTTAAGAAATATTAAAGAAGGTCGTTTGACATTCACTACCGAATTAGAAAAGGCTATTCAAGGCGCTGAAATAATTTTCTTAGCCTTGCCTACCCCTCCGGGTGCCGATGGCAGTGCCGATTTAAAATATGTATTAGGCGTAGCCGATCATTTAGGAAAAATTTTAAAAGACTATAAAGTTATTGTTAATAAAAGTACGGTACCAGTGGGTACTGCCGATAAAGTAAGTGCAGCCATTGCTAAAAATTACAAAGGAGCCTACGATGTAGTAAGTAACCCTGAATTTTTAAGAGAAGGGGTAGCGGTGGATGATTTTATGAAACCAGATAGAGTAGTGGTAGGAACCAAATCGGAGAGAGCTAAAAAATTAATCAGCGATTTATACGCGCCCTTTGTAAGACAAGGTAACCCCGTTATATTTATGGATGAGCGTAGTGCTGAATTAACGAAGTACGCGGCTAATTCATTCTTAGCTACCAAAATTTCTTTCATGAATGAAGTAGCTCAATTATGTGAGCGTATGGGAGCAGATGTGGATATGGTAAGAAGAGGTATTGGATCGGATGATAGAATTGGAAAGCGTTTTTTATTCCCAGGTATTGGATATGGTGGATCATGTTTTCCAAAAGATGTACAAGCTTTAATAATGTCTTCTGATGAAGTGAAATATGATTTTGAAATTTTAAAAGCGGTAGAAAAAGTAAACGCAAATCAAAAATTACATTTAGTTGAAAAAATAAAGGCACATTTTAAAGGCGATTTAAAAGGGAAGCATATTGCCCTATGGGGTTTGGCCTTCAAGCCTAATACCGACGATATTAGAGAAGCACCTGCTTTAAGTATTATTGATGCATTAACTACAATGGGCGCCACCATTGCAGCCTATGACCCTGAAGCCATGCCGAATATGAAAGCACAAATAGGTGATAAAATAAAATATGCAAGTAGCCAGTACGAGGCATTAACTGGCGCCGATTTTTTAATCATTGCCACAGAGTGGAGTGAGTTTAGAACCCCCGATTTTGAAAGAATAGAAAAAGAAATTAAAAACAAAATCATATTTGATGGCCGTAATCTTTTTGAAGTAGCAAAAATGAAAGAATTAGGGTATCATTATGTAAGCATAGGAAGGGCTTCAGCCACAAAATAAATACTATGAGTCAAAAAAGAATTTTAATAACAGGGGCTGCCGGATTTTTAGGATCGCATTTAAGTGATCGCTTTATAAAAGAAGGGTACTATGTTATTGCTATGGATAATTTAATTACCGGCGACCTTCAAAACATCGCACACTTAAGATCTAATTCCAATTTTGAATTCATACACCATGATGTTACTACCTTTATTGAAATAGAAGGGACATTGGATTATATTTTGCATTTTGCTTCACCCGCAAGCCCAATTGATTATTTAAAAATTCCAATTCAAACTTTGAAAGTAGGTGCGATGGGTACGCATAATTTATTAGGGTTGGCTAAAGCAAAAAGTGCAAGAATATTGGTAGCAAGTACTAGTGAAGTCTATGGTGACCCACTAGTGCACCCGCAAACAGAAGAGTACTGGGGTAATGTAAATCCGGTGGGGCCAAGAGGTGTGTATGATGAAGCAAAGCGTTATATGGAAAGCATTACCATGGCTTACCATACATTTCATCAGGTGGAAACAAGAATCATTAGAATATTTAATACCTATGGTCCTAGAATGCGCCTGAATGATGGCCGCGCACTACCAGCCTTTATTGGTCAAGCATTAAGAGGTGAGGATATGACTGTGTTTGGAGATGGATCACAAACAAGAAGCTTCTGTTATGTAGATGATTTAGTAGATGGTATTTATAAATTATTATTAAGCGACTATTCAAGTCCTGTAAATATTGGTAACCCGAATGAAATTAGTTTAAAAGATTTTGCGGAAGAGGTTTTGAAACTAACAGGTTCTACTGTTAAAATTGTTTACAAGGATTTACCAGTGGACGATCCAAAACAAAGACAACCCGATATTACTAAAGCAAGAACTCTATTAGGTTGGGAGCCAAAAGTAGATCGTGCAGAAGGTTTGAAGAAAACCTACGATTATTTTAAATCCTTACCCCCTTCTGAGTGGACAAAATTACCTAAGGAGTTTATTTCTAAATAAAGTACATGCGAAAAATTTTAGTTACTGGCGCGAATGGTCAGTTGGGTTGGGAGTTAGGTCAGTTGGCTGCAAGCTACCCTCAATATGAATTTATTTTTACCGACAGAACTATTATTGATTTATCTAAACCAGATACACTTGCTGCTATTATAAATAATATTGCACCCGATGCCATTATTAATACAGCAGCCTATACGGCAGTAGATAAAGCAGAATCAGAAAAAGAATTGGCTCTAGCAGTAAATGTAAAATCGGTGGAAAAGATGGCAGCTATAGCCTTTGAAAGAAAAATTCCTTTCATCACTTTTTCAACTGACTATGTATTTACTGGAAACGCTACCACACCTTATACGACTGAGACTGCATTAGCACCTTTAAACTTTTACGGATCCACTAAGGCTGACGGCGAACGTTTAGCCATTGCTGCAAACCCCAATACCATTATTATTAGAACTTCTTGGGTGTTTAGTACACATGGGAATAATTTTGTGAAATCCATGATACGCTTTATGAAGGAAAGAGATGTTTTAAATATAGTATCAGATCAAAAAGGGCGACCTACTTATGCTAAAGATTTAGCAGACGCCACTATGAAAATGATTCTTGCCATTGATGCAGGTAAAGAAATAAAAGGTATATATCATTATGCCAATAAAGGAGAAACGAATTGGTATGAGTATTGTAAAAAAATACAATCTATTGTAGGACTTAATTGCCAAGTGAATTCAATATTAACTGTCGACTTTCCTACACCTGCTAAAAGGCCAGGGTATTCCGTATTAGATACAGATAAAATTGAAAAAGAACTTTCTTTATCTATTCCTGATTGGGAAACCTCTTTATTAGAATGCATTAATAAATTGAGTTAAGTTATTATGAATAAAGAAGCCCTATTAAAAGAATTAGCTAACTCTACCTATGTGATGATTAAGCCTTCGCCTTTGCATGGCATTGGCGTATTTGCGATTAGAGATATTCCTAAGGGCACTAAAAATATTTTTTCAAAAGGGGTAGGAGATTGGATTAAAGTAAGTAAAGAAGAAGTAGATGCCTTGCCACAGCATTCAAAGGATTTAATTGAGAATCATTGTTTGTTTGATGAAGATTTTTATTTTATTCCCGATTATGGTTTTAAACTAGTGGATCTAGTTATTTATTTAAACCATTCTGAAACCCCTAATGTGATTTCTTTAAACGATGGAGAGGAGTTTGAAGCCATTCGTGATATTGCCAACGGCGAAGAGCTATTAGTTGACTACGGTACTATCGTAGAAAGCGAGGAATAAATTTGATTGACCTCGCTTTGCTCGGTCATCCTATCAATGGGAAAATCCCAACATAAAATAAAGAAGCTACAAAGGCAGTTCTAGGAACTGCCTTTGTTTTTTATTGAGCTCATTCGCAAATTGCTGAGCAATTTTATCAATGCATCTCCAATACAAAAATCAAGCAAGCTTGTTTTTGCCATGTCGATACATTGAGCTCGTTGCACTCGCTGCTCATTTACTCAATAAAAAAACCACAACTTTCGTTGTGGCTTCTTTTTTCTTTGGTTGCCCGACCTGGATTCGAACCAAGACAAACTGCACCAAAAACAGTCGTACTACCATTATACTATCAGGCAATCCTATGCCATTCTTAGAATGGAATGCAAAAATAGGGGTCGGCGTAAAATTTTCCAAATAATAATGTCATTTAAAGCCATTATTATCAAATTGGCTTAACTTAAGCTCTCAAATATATTATTTAATCAATAACAGAATTTTATGGGTATTAAATTAACAGTTTTAACCGCTTTTATCGCTTGTTTATTCTTGATGTCTTATAGAGGGGAAAAGAAAAAGAAAGTGGTCTTTTTTGGAGATTCTATTACTGAAGCTGCTGTAAATAAAGGGGGATATATAGATGTTTTACAAAATATGATAGCTGCAAATGGCGCTGCTGATAAGTTTGAATTAAATGGGGCAGGTGTGAGTGGTAATAAAATTTATGACTTATACTTAAGAATTGAAAAAGATGTGCTTGAGAAAAAACCCGATGTAGTGGTAATTTGGGTAGGGGTGAATGATGTATGGCATAAATCAAGTTCTAATACAGGAACTGATTTTGATAAATTTGGTCGTTTTTATGATGCAGTAGTGAAAAAGATACAAGCCACTGGTGCAAAAGTAATAGTAGTTACACCTGCTGCTATTGGTGAAAAAAATGATTTTTCTAATTCGCAAGACGGCGATTTAAATGCCTACAGTAGTTGGATGAGAAAATATGTAAAAGAGAATGGCCTAGGTTTGGTTGATTTGAGATCAGTATTTCATGAATACAGTTTAGCGCATAATCCAGAGAATAAGGATAGAGATATTTTAACCAACGATGGAGTACACCTCAATGAAAAGGGAAACGCCTTAGTCGCAGAAGAAATGTGGAAGGCGATTAAATAATGTAAAAAAGGCTTAATTATTATTAATCTGCAATCACTAAATAATAATTCTTCTTTCCTTTTTGTAATAAAATGTATTTGCCTTGTAATAATTGAGCCTTGGTAACAGTAGTAAAATCGGCACCTATCTTTTCTTTATTAATGCCAATACCACCGCTCTGCCACATTTTACGGGCCTCGCCCTTGCTAGGGAATATTGTAGTGTCGGCTAGTAAACTTACTAAGTCATAGCCTTCTGTAAGTTGAGCGAGTGTTACATTCACGGTAGGCACGCCTTCCATTACTTGTAATAACTGCGCTTCGTTTAAAGACTTTAATACTTCGGTGGTGGCGTTTCCAAATAAAATTTCAGTAGCACGAATAGCAAAATTTAAATCTTCTTCGCTATGCACTAATTTGGTTAATTCAGCGGCTAAGTTTTTTTGTAAAATTCTTTCTTGTGGGGCCAATTCATGGTCGGCAATTAATTTATCAATTGCATCAAAGGGAAGAAGTGTAAAAATTTTAATCCATTTTTTGGCATCTTCGTCGCTTGCATTTAACCAGAACTGATAAAATTGATAAGGAGAAGTTTTATTAGCATCTAACCAAATATTTCCTTTTTCTGTTTTACCAAACTTGCCACCATCGGCCTTTGTAATTAAGGGGCAAGTAAAAGCAAAGGCTTCACCACCCATCTTTCGTCTAACTAATTCAGTACCGGTAGTAATATTACCCCACTGGTCACTACCGCCCATTTGCACTTTGCAATTTTTATTTTTATACAACCAGTAAAAATCATAACCCTGCACTAATTGGTAAGTGAATTCAGTAAAGCTCATACCTGTATCGCCTTCAATTCTTTTTTTCACACTATCCTTGGCCATCATATAATTTACCGTAATATGCTTGCCTACATCTCTTATAAAATCTAAGAAATTAAAATTTTTGAACCAGTCATAGTTGTTCACCATTTCAGCGGCATTCGGAATACTTGGATCAAAATTTAAAAAATGTGCTAATTGTTTTTGAACCCCTGCTAAATTAAATTGTAATATTTCTTCGCTTAATAAATTACGCTCTTCACTTTTTCCACTAGGGTCACCCACCATACCTGTGGCACCACCAACTAAGGCGACAGGTTTGTGCCCTGCTCTTTGTAAATGCATTAATAATAAAATAGGTACTAAACTACCAATATGCAAACTATCCGAAGTAGGATCAAAGCCAATATAGCCAGATACTTGTTCTTTTTCAAACAGCTCTTCTGTACCTGGCATAATATCCTGAATCATACCTCTCCAACGTAGTTCTTGTATTAAAGTCATATTCTATATACTTTAGGCAAAAATAACTACTAAAATGCAATAATTTCGCATCATGAACCCAACAACTCCCACAATTGGTGACGGAACCAGAATTTTACACTTTTTAGTAGATACTATAATTGTTGCTATTCTAACCTATTTACTCTATGGTTGGTGGAATTTCTATGTAATGTATTGGGACTTTACCCCCATTCGCTATGGACCCTTCTTTTTTGCGACCATGTGGGGTTACTTGTTTTTATTTGAGTTTATCTTTCTGCGTACCCCCGCCAAATGGATGACGGGCACCAAGGTGGTAGCTGAAAATGGAAAAAGACCTAATATTTTTCAAATCTTTCTAAGAACCACAATACACTGCACTATCGTATCTATGTTTGGAATGGCATGGAATGGACAACCTCTTCATGATACCTTTTCAAAAACAAAATTAATTTACGCAGCAAAGTAGCTTGTATAAATTGAATTGGTATATGTTTGGTTACAAATCTTTCCTCAAATCATAAGGTATAAATAAGCTAGCATTGTACATTTGTAAAATTTTTTAAATGGCTAAGATTGGAATTAATATTGCTACGGGTAGTTTACAACAAGCCGAAATTATAGTAGGTATTGACTTAGGCACCACCAATAGTTTAGTGGCCATTATTCATCCCGAAACAAAATTACCCACTGCATTAAAAGAATTTGATGGTAGTAGCATTGTGCCAAGCATTGTGCACTTCGATGCTTTTGGGAATGCCGAAGTAGGAGCGAATGCGAAACCTTATTTAGAATCTGACCCCGCCAATACCATTTTTAGTGCGAAGCGTTTAATGGGGAAAAGTTATAAAGACATTCATGCGCACCAAGATTTTTTTGCCTACAAAATTATTGATGACAATAGAGATAGTTTAGTGAAAGTACAAGTGGGTTCAACTTTTTATTCTCCCATCGATTTATCTTCTTATATATTAGTAGAATTAAAAAAACGTGCGGAGCATATTTTAAAAACACCTGTTACCAAGGCGGTTATTACTGTGCCTGCTTATTTTAATGATACACAAAGGCAAGCCACGCGTGATGCAGGAAAATTAGCAGGGCTAGATGTACTGCGTATTATCAACGAACCTACTGCAGCAAGCTTGGCTTATGGCCTAGGCTTGGATCCTACAGAAGAGAAAACCATTGCAGTCTATGATTTAGGCGGAGGTACTTTTGATATTTCTATTTTAAAAATTTCGAATGGTATTTTTGAAGTGCTTAGCACCAATGGTGATACCTATTTAGGCGGAGATGATTTAGACCGCGCTATTATTGAGTATTGGATGAAAGAAATGGGGGTAGATAATTTAGAAGAACATAAAAATTTAAAGCAAGAATTAAGACTCGCTGCAGAGAAAGCAAAAATATTTTTATCAAATAATGAATTATTTGAATCGGAATTTGCAGGAGAAAAAATTTCAATTACGAAGGCAGTGTTTGAAACTTTAATTGAACCTACTATTCAAAAAACAATTGAGCTTTGTAAGTTGGCCATGAAAGATGCAGCACTTGATATAAAAGATATTAATACAGTATTAATGGTAGGCGGAAGTACACGTGTGCCCCTTGTGAAAAAAACAGTGTCTACATTTTTTAATCAAGCAGTGAATGATTCGGTGAATCCAGATGAAGTAGTGGCATTAGGCGCAGCAGTACAAGCCGATATTTTATCGGGGAATAATCAAAATATGTTGTTATTGGATATTACACCATTAAGTTTAGGTATTGAAACCATGGGTGGTTTAATGGATGTACTTCTTCCACGTAATTCAAAAATTCCAACTAAAACAGCAAGACAATACACCACACAAAAAGATGCACAATCTGGTATCAATATTTCAGTGTATCAAGGTGAAAGAGATTTAGTAAAAGACAATCGACAATTAGGCGCCTTTACATTAACGGGTATTCCTGCGATGCCTGCAGGTATTCCAAAAGTGGAAGTAAGTTTTTTAATTAATGCCGATGGCATTTTACAAGTGAGTGCGAAAGAATTAAGAAGTGGGGTTACCCAAAGTATTGATATCAAACCCCAATATGGATTAACCGACGAAGAAGTAGAACAAAGATTACTAGAAAGTTTAACCCATGCAAAAGAAGATATAGCCACGCGTGCACTAGTAGAAGCCAGTACAGAGGCAGCACAAATGTTATCTGTTACAGAAAAGTTCATGATGAAAAATGCGGCCTTATTATCTAAGGAGGAAATGACCGCTACAGCTAATGCCATGCAAGCCTTACAGTTGGCCATAACCATGGCAGATAAGAACCTAATTCAAGAAAAAACCGAGGCTTTGAACGACCTTACACGCCCTTTTGCAGAAAGGGTGATGGATCAGGCCATCTCTGGGGCCCTAAAAGGTAGGGGGGTAGAGGATAAAAACCTTTAGTAAATTTGGTATTTTCAAAAGGAATCCTATCTTTGCCTTCCAATTTTTATTTTAAAACACCTGAGGAGGTATATATATTATGTTAATAATTGATTCAAAAGACTGCGAGAACATTGACAAAGCGTTAAAAAAGTACAAAAAGAAGTTTGAAAAAAGCAAGACTTTATTAAACTTACGTGCACGTCAAGCATTTGTGAAACCATCGGTAAAACGTCGTTTCGAAGTGTTGAAAGCTGTCTATAAGCAACAAATTTTCAGCGGAAAAATCGAAGGATAGTCCCTTCTTTTCCTCTAATGATAATAAAGCCCAAGCTAGGTAATACCTAGCCTGGGCTTTTTGTTTTTACCGCGTCTTTTTCCTGCCTCTTTCAGATTCCCCCTACATGCCTTACCTTTATAAGGCAATGACTCTTCAAACTCGCTATACTCCTTTAAACGCCTTTCTGGCTTATCTCCAATTCGAGAAGCGTTATTCTTTGCATACTATTACCGCCTATTCTAATGACCTCATTCAGTTCTTTGATTTTGTAGAAACCCAGTATGAAGGACTTGGCTTTGATCAAATTACGGGTACCATGGTAAGGTCCTGGTTGGCTAATATGAAAGAAGAGCAGATGACGGGTAAGAGTTTAAATAGAAAAATATCTTCTTTAAAATCTTTTTATAAGTATCAAATTCAGCAAGGCAAAATTACAAAGAGCCCGATGGATACTGTGATAAGTCCAAAAATTAGCAAGCGACTTCCGGCATTTGTGGCTGAGAATGATATGGAGCAATTATTTTTAAACTTATCTTTTGCAGAAGGGTGGAAGGGCTATACAGAAAAAATGGTCATACAACTTTTTTATGCAACCGGTATGCGTTTAAGTGAACTCATTGGATGTAAAGAAAATCAATTAGATCTTTCTAAAAAAATTATAAAAGTTTTAGGAAAAGGCAACAAAGAAAGAATGCTTCCTATTAGTCCTGAATTAGCCATTGAATTAAAAAAATATATAGCCGAAAAGCCTAAAGAAGCATTAGGCAACCCTTCTTTATTTGTAACAAAAAAAGGAAAGACCTTACAACCTAAAGCGGTCTATACATTTGTTAAATTTTATTTATCGCAGGTTACTACCTTGCAAAAGAAAAGTCCGCACGTCTTAAGACACAGCTTTGCCACGCATCTAATGAATAATGGCGCCGATTTGAATGCAGTTAAGGAATTGCTAGGACATAGTAGCCTTGCTGCTACGCAGGTATATACGCATAATACTATTGAAAAATTAAAGGAAGTCTTTGCTAAAGCACATCCTAAAGCCTAAGCTTTAAATATTAATTATTTAATATTTGTATGGACGAAAAAAATGATTGATATCATATCTAGTCATAAACTTTTCATAAAACAATTTTATTCTTGTAATTCTTTGCAAATTGTAGTAACTTACTAATGCAGGTGTAAGTGATGTTATTACCTGGTCAGTTCTTTTTATTTTATTACCATTTAAATTTAATTGTATGAACATCAACATTCAGACAGTGCACTTTGATGCAGACCAAAAACTATTAGCCTTTGTTCAGAAAAAATTAGACAAGTTGGTCACTTTTCATGATCGTATCACGAAGGTAGAAGTCTTTTTAAAAATGGAAAGTATGGCACATGCCATCAAAGACAAAGTAGTAGAGATTAAAATTCATATTCCTAAACAGGATTGTTTTGTCAAAGCCACTGCAAAAACATTTCAAACATCATTCGCTCGAGCTTTTGATTCCATCACCAATCAACTTAAAAAGAAAAAACAGCGCATTTTATCTGCTTAGGGGCATGAATTGTAACTTATTTTCATTTTTACCTTCATTTTCAAGATAAAAACTGCCCTAAAATTTTGATAAATAAAGAATTCCATTACCTTTGCCATCCCAAAATTTGGGATAGTTCTTTTATGTCTTGCCGGAATAGCTCAGTTGGTAGAGCAGCTGATTTGTAATCAGCAGGTCGCGGGTTC
>SHWX01000011.1 GCA_009693615.1 Chitinophagaceae bacterium
TACGCCAAAAAAGGGGGGCAACAAAATCATAGCTAAGGCTCAACAATAAATGTTTATAACTGTTATATAAAAGTGAACATCTTCAATTAAAATAAATAAAAATCAATGAAAAAAGCCATTTATGTCCTTTTTAGTGTCCTTTTGACAGCTAGTTTACTAAGCTGGAATTGGAGCAAATCGCAGCATCCTGCAGTAGAAAAAGCAGAAGTAATTGAGTGTTTGAATATGGAAACTCAGCAAGCTTATAGGTTAGAGGCAGGCACCCCTGCTTTTGCAGCTATGCACCCTTCACCTCTTGTTGTTAACCCGGAAAACCTATTGGGGAAAATGATGTCTTTTGAAGCTGCCGACGGTAAACAGGCCAATGCTTATTTTATTGCTGCTAAAAAGAAATCCAATAAGTATTTAATTGTAATACAAGAATGGTGGGGTTTAAATGAGAATATAAAAATGGAATCAGATAAATATTATAGCGACCTAGGAGATGTGAATGTAATGGCCGTAGATATGTATGATGGTAAAGTTGCTGCTACACCAGATAGTGCTATGAAATTAGTGCGCGGTGCCGATATGGGAAGAATGACTTCCATTATTCAAGGCGCTATAAAACATGCAGGCAGCAAGGCCTCTATTTATAGTGTGGGTTGGTGCTTTGGTGGTATGTGGAGTTTGCAAACTGCCATACTTGCTGGACCACAAGCAAAAGGCTCAGTAATGTATTATGGTAGACCAGAAACCAATATGGAAAAATTAAAATCTATTCAATGTGATATCATTGGATTTTTTGGCAACTTAGATCAAAGCCCTTCTCCAACCATGGTAAACGATTTTGAAAAAAATATGAAAGAAGCAGGTAAGAATTTATCTGTGAATAGATATCAAGCAGGTCATGGTTTTGCGAATCCAAGTAATCCAAGTTATAATGCTGCAGCCAAAGAAGACTCCTATGCAAAAGCAATTGCATTTTTGAAAGCACACTAATTGTTTGTACGTAAACTAAATAATTTTCAACGCCTCCCTGGCAGGAAGCCAAAGTGCGGCTTTTGAAAACTATTTAGTTTACTTTACTTATTTATATTCCCAATAAAAAAAGCAACGCCTCCCTGGCAGGAAGCCAAAGTACAGCTTTTGGAAATTATTTATTTAGCTTCATTGTATTATCTTTTTATATTACATATCTTTTTAAATCTTCTGAAAGCTGGTCTTCAAGCCTCTTATTATTGAAACTAGTATCATTTGAATTAACAATTATTTCGAGACGAGCTTTCGAGCATTGCGCAGAGCGAGGCGAGAAATAGGTTTTTAATTCAAATGAAATAAATGAAGTACTAGAAATAGTCTAATGAACTATTAGATCGAATCTAAAGAATTGAAAAATTAATAACCCTTTGAGGGAAGCAAATAATTTTTTACATAATCATCAACACCTTGTTCAAGCGTTGAGAAAGGTTTGTCGTAACCTGCAGCGCGCAGTTTAGACATATTTGCTTCTGTAAAATATTGATATTTATCTCTAATATCAATAGGCATATCAATAAATTCAATATTAGGTTTTAAGCCTTGTGAGATAAAAGTATTGGCAGCTAAATCGTAAAAGCTTCTCGCTTTTCCAGTACCTAAATTATATAAACCATTTTTTGGGGAAGTCCAATTAGAAGCAAACATCTCATGCATCATCCATCCAATCACATTCACTAAGTCTTTTACATAAATAAAGTCTCTTAGTTGTTCTCCGTCTTTAAAATCGGGACGGTGACTTTTAAATAATTTAACCAAACCGGTTTCTTTGATTTGATTGAATGCATGAAAAATAACACTGGCCATTCTAGCCTTATGCCCTTCATTAGGACCATAGACATTAAAGAACTTCAAGCCCGTCCATAAAGGAGGTTGCTCGGTTTGTGCTATAACCCATTTATCAAATTCATTTTTAGATATACCATAAGGGTTCAGTGGAACTAATTTATCTAAAATAGTATGGCTGTCATTATAGCCTTGTTCACCGCTACCATAAGTAGCAGCCGATGATGCATATATTAAAGGAACTTGTTTTCTAGTCGCATATAGCCAAAGAGATTTTGAATATTCTACATTCAGTTCCTCATGAATGGCATAATTAAATTCGGTGGTGTCGGTTCTAGCGCCTAAGTGAATGATGAAATCAATTTCATGTTCATCATTGATTAATTGATCTAAAAAAGCCTGGCGCTCTATTACCTTAGTGTACGTTTTTTGCTCCCAGTTTTTTCTTTTTTCCTCCACACCAAAATCATCCACCAATAATAAATTAGTAAACCCCTTTTCATTTAAATACTGCACCATCACAGAGCCAATAAAGCCTGCAGTACCCGTTATAACTATGGTAGGTTGCTTTGACATTTATTAAGAAGCTAATTTATTTTCAATGGCAGTATCATAACTGTTTTTCCAAGTTTCAATACTTCCCCAATTTTCACCATCTACTTGTATATTTCCTTCAGTGACTTTACCCATAATAGCAAAATCAATAGTAAACCTCTTCGCAGCCGCTTCAATACTTGCCAATTGCGCAGTTGAACAAGAAACCACTACTCTAGACTGCGCCTCACCCATCCAGTAAGCGTCTTTTCTTAAACTACTTGCATTTGAACTAACCTCAAAGCCTTTATTATTAAAGAAAGCCGATTCTAATAATGTAACAATTAATCCGCCCTCACTAATATCATGCGCACTTAAAATTGCATGGTCTTTAATTAATGAAGTCACTAATTGTTGCAAAGTAAATTCTTCTTCTAAATCAAAATGAGGTGCTGGAGAAAATGCAACACCTTTTAATTTATTTAAATATTCAGAGGATCCAATATCATTTCTTTGTTTTCCTAATAAAACAATGGTATCGCCATTATTTTTGAAATCTAAGGTCATTCTGTTTTTCATATCCTCTATAATTCCAACCATCCCAATGGTGGGTGTAGGAAACACAGGACCATCTGGATTTTGATTGTAGAAACTTACATTACCTCCTGTTACTGGCGTATTGAATTTTCTACAAGCAGCGCCCATTCCTTCTACCGATTTTACAAACTGATAATACACTTCAGGATCATAAGGATTACCAAAGTTCAAACAGTTGGTTACACCAATGGGCTCACCACCAGAACAAACAATATTTCTTGCAGCTTCTGCTACTGCAATCATCGCACCAACTTCTGGATTTGCATAAACATATTTACTATTACAATCCACTGTCATCGCTAGTGCCTTACCTGTGCCTTTTGCAATTACAATTGATGCATCACTTGGCGCATTGGTAGATGTATTTGCAGCACCTACCATGCTATCGTACTGTGTGTATATCCAACGCTTAGAAGCAATGTTTGGAATTTGAACTAATTGCTTCACCGATTCTTGTAAGTTAGTAGTGTCTGCCACTGAACTAATATCAAATGCATTCACTTTTGCTAAATAAGCAGGCGCCTTATATTCACGCGTGTATTGCGGAGCACCGCCACCTAATACTAATTCATAAGCAGGAAGTGACGCTTCTAATACGCCATTCATATAAAAATCTAATAAACCATCATCGGTTACTTCTCCAATATTAGAACAAGACAAATCCCATTTTTCAAACACGGCTAATACTTGTGCTTCTTTACCTTTTTCCACCACCATCAACATTCTTTCTTGACTCTCACTTAATAATAATTCCCAAGCCTTCATATTTTGTTGACGCGTAGGTACTTTATCTAAATCGATGCGCATACCTACTTGTCCTTTTGCACTCATCTCTGCCGTAGAACATATAATGCCTGCTGCACCCATATCTTGCATACCTACTACTCCACCTGTTTCTATTACTTCTAAACAAGCTTCTAATAATTTTTTCTCTTGGAAAGGATCGCCCACTTGTACTGCCGGTAATTCTTCTACGCTATCCGCAGTAATTTCAGCGGATGCAAAACTTGCACCACCAATACCATCTTTTCCTGTGGCACTTCCTACAAAAAATACAGGATTGCCTTTTCCTAATGCAATAGCACTAACTGTTTTACCAGCCTTTACAATACCCACACTCATCGCATTCACTAAAGGGTTTGTATGATAACACTCTTCAAAATATAATTCACCTCCAACAGTAGGTACCCCAAAACAGTTTCCATAATGCCCAATGCCATGCACTACACCCGCAAGTAAACGTTGTGTTTTTTTATCTTCCAATTTTCCAAAACGTAAACTATTCAATGATGCAATAGGCCTTGCACCCATGGTAAAAATATCTCTTTGAATTCCACCTACTCCTGTAGCCGCACCTTGAAAAGGTTCCAATGCACTTGGGTGGTTATGTGATTCTATTTTAAATACTACACCGTAATCATTTCCAATATCCATTAAGCCTGCATTTTCTTCACCTGCTGCTACCAACATTCTTCCTCCATCACGTGGTAGCGTTTTTAACCACTTTATAGAATTTTTATAACTACAATGTTCTGACCACATGCCACTAAAAGCACATAGCTCTGTGAAATTAGGCGTGCGTCCTAGTTTTGTTTGTATACTTTCAAATTCTTCAGGCGTTAATCTTAGTTGCTGGGCTGTTTTGACTGTAATTTCCATTAGTATTTTCTTATTCTTTATAGATGACGCGAAGTTACAAAAGCGAGGGTGAAGAAAGAATTAGATTTACCAACATTAATAATCTTGAACGCTTGCAATTGATAATCAAGAATTTGTAAATAATTTAAATATTAGATATTAAAATAATATTTATATTTTATACACATTTTATGCATTTAGAGATAAATCTCACTCTAAAAATATGAAAACCCCATAACTTTGAATCATTATTTAATATTAAAATAATTTACATATGTCTTTAAGATTCGATGCCGTCAACCATGTAAGTCATGACCGCTCTAATAACCCAGAAGTTCATTCTCAAAAAATTACCGCCATTTTTGGCGAAAGCGTTTTTAATGTAAAAACTGCTAGAGAGTATTTAAGTGATGAAGCTTATAAAAGTTTAGTGAACAGTATTAAAGGTTCTAAAAAAATTGAAAGAAATGTAGCAGGTCAAATTGCTACAGGTATTCGTGCTTGGGCAGAGGCAAAAGGCGTTACACACTTTACCCATTGGTTCCAACCTTTAACAGGAACTACTGCAGAAAAGCATGATTCATTTTTTACATTAAAATCGGACGGTACTGCTATTGAAGAATTTGATGGCGCTGCTTTAATACAACAAGAACCAGATGCCTCTTCTTTCCCAAATGGTGGATTGAGAGCAACATTTGAAGCAAGAGGTTACACCGCATGGGACCCTTCTTCTCCCCCATTCATTATTGAAATTGGTAATGGTAAAACATTATGTATTCCTACCATCTTCATTGCATACACTGGAGAATCATTAGATTATAAAGCGCCATTAATGAAAGCCACTGAAGCTTTGAATAAAGCAGCAGTGACAGTTTGTAATTTATTTGATAAAAATGTAACTAAGGTAACGCCCACTCTAGGTTGGGAACAAGAATATTTTGTAATTGATGAAGCGCTTGTAAATGCAAGACCCGATTTAGTTCAGTGCGGAAGAACCGTTTTTGGCGCATCACCTGCTAAGGGACAACAATTAGAAGATCATTATTTCGGATCTATTCCAGAAAGAGTTTACGCGTTTATGCGTGACTATGAAAATGAATCTTATAAATTAGGTATTCCTTTAAGAACAAGACATAATGAAGTAGCGCCTGCTCAATTTGAGTGTGCACCTATTTTTGAAGAAGTAAATATTGCGGTTGACCATAACATTTTATTAATGGATGTAATGAGTCGTGTAGCTAAAAGACATCATTTGGTAGTATTACTTCATGAAAAACCATTTGCTGGTATTAACGGAAGTGGTAAACATAATAACTGGAGTTTAGCAACTGATACTGGCGTGAATTTATTAGCACCTGGTAAAACACCTAAGACCAATTTAATGTTCTTGACATTCTTTGTTAATACCATTAAAGCCGTACATGATTATGCCGATATTTTAAGAGCCTCTATTGCTTCTGCATCTAATGATTTTAGATTAGGCGCGAACGAAGCACCTCCTGCTATTATATCTGTATTCATAGGTGAATACTTAACCAAAGTGTTGAACGATGTGGAAAGCCGCGTGGGTACTAAGTTTGACGAGCAAGATGAAGCCATCTTAAAATTAGATTTACACCGTAGCATTCCTGAATTACTATTAGACAATACCGATCGTAACCGTACTTCTCCTTTCGCTTTCACTGGAAATAAATTTGAATTCCGCGCGGTGGGCTCTACTGCTAACTGTGGTCACCCAATGACCATTTTAAATACCATTGTGGCAGATACTTTAAACAAATTTGCAGCAGAAGTAGATGCATTAATTGAGAAAGGCGATAAGAAAGAAATTGCGATTATGCAAGTGATTCAAAAATATATTGTGTCAAGTAAAAAGATTTTATTTGAAGGCGACGGTTATAGCGAAGAGTGGCATAAAGAAGCAGAAAAAAGAGGCTTGCCTAATTTAAAGACAACCCCTATTGCATTAGATGCGATGGTGACTGAGAAAGCGAAGAAATTATTTAAAGAAAATAATATTTACTCTCACAGTGAATTAGAAGCGCGTTATGAAATTGAATTGGAGAAGTACATTAAAAAAGTACAAATTGAAGCGCGTATAATGGGTGACTTAGCTACTAACCATATTATTCCTTCTGCGCTTAAATATCAAAATGAGTTATTGAAAAATGTAAGCTTACTTCGTGAAGCAGCCTTACCAGAAAAATTATACAAAGGTCAGTTGGCTTTATTAAAAGATGTAAGCACTCATATTCAACAAGTATATGATAATGTAGATGCCATGGTGGAAGCACGTAAAATTGCCAACAATATTGTCAACTCTAGAGACAAAGCCATTGCGTATGAAGCTAAAGTAAAAGCGCAATACTTTGATAAGATTCGCTACCATGTTGATAAATTAGAGCAATTGGTAGATGATGAATTATGGACCTTGCCTAAGTACAGAGAGTTATTGTTCTTGAGATAATTTAGAAAGTAAATATCAAGGATGATCCCCAAAGGTGAACCCCCAAACAAAAAGGCTCCGATTTATCGGAGCCTTTTTAATATCATAAAACTAAGGTTACTTCATCTTAAAGCTCTCCAAGAATTTTGTTGTGAAGTTTCCTTTTCTAAAATCTTCGTTTTGCATTAATTGTAAATGGAATGGAATAGTTGTATGCACACCTTCAATTACATACTCGCTTAAAGCGCGATACATAGTATTGATAGCTTCTTCACGGGTTTGCGCCACGGTGATTAATTTACCAATCATAGAATCATAATATGGAGGAATGACATAACCTGCATACACATGACTATCAACACGCACACCATGACCACCTGGGGTATGGAGTACTGTTATTTTTCCTGGTGAAGGTCTAAAATCGTTGTAAGGATCTTCGGCGTTGATACGACATTCAATAGCGTGTAATTGTGGTTCGTAATTGCGGCCTGAAATTTTTTCACCGGCTGCAATTTTTATCTGCTCCTTAATCAAATCATAACTTACTACTTCTTCTGTAACGCAGTGCTCCACTTGAATACGCGTATTCATTTCCATGAAATAAAAATTACGATTCTTATCTACTAAAAATTCTACTGTACCTACACTCTCGTAATTAATAGCGCTTGCTGCTTTAATAGCCGCTTCACCCATTCTCTGACGAAGTTCTGGTGTCATAAAGGGTGAAGGAGATTCTTCTACTAATTTTTGATGTCTTCTTTGAATAGAACAATCACGCTCACTCAAATGACAAACATTACCATACTGGTCTCCTGCAACTTGTATTTCTATATGTCTTGGCTCTTCCACAAATTTCTCCATGTACAAACCATCATTTTTAAAACTTGCACCTGCTTCCATTTTTGCAGCTTCATATGCTTTTTCAATTTCTCCTTCATTCCAAACTACACGCATTCCTTTACCACCCCCACCTGCAGTGGCTTTGATAATAACTGGGTATCCAATTTCTTTAGCTAATTTTTTAGAGGCCGCCACATCTGCTAACAAACCATCTCCACCTGGTACCACAGGCACTCCGGCTTTAATCATGGTTTCTTTCGCGGTGATTTTATCACCCATGCTATTAATCATATCGGGTGTTGGCCCAATAAATTTAATACCATGGTCGGCACATATTTGTGCAAACTTTGAATTCTCTGCTAAAAAACCATAACCCGGATGCACTGCATCGGCATTAGTAATTTCACAGGCCGCCATAATATGTGGAATATTTAAATAGGATTCTATACTCTTTGGACCACCAATACAAACCGCTTCGTCTGCAAATTTTACATGCAAACTATCTTTATCTGCTGTTGAATAAACGGCCACTGTTTTAATGCCCATTTCTCTGCAGGTTCTAATAATACGTAAAGCAATTTCGCCACGATTGGCTATCAAAATCTTTTTGAACATTTTTCTGAATTAAAATTTGAAAATGGGTGAGGTTTATTCTGGTTGAACCAAGAATAAAGGTTGGTCATACTCCACTGGGCTGGCATCATCTACCAAAATTTTCACAATGGTTCCTTTGACTTCACTTTCAATCTCATTGAAAAGTTTCATCGCTTCAATAATGCAAACCACTTTACCTACAGCAACTGCTGTTCCTTCCTCGGCCATTAATGGTTTATCAGGAGATGCTCTTCTATAAAAAGTTCCAATCATTGGACTTTTAATGGTCAATAAATTAGTGGCTACTGGGGCAGCTGGCGCGGCAGGAGCACCTGCAGAAGGAGCTGGCGCGGCTACTGGAGCTGCAGCATAAGTTGCAGGTACCGAGCTTACTGTTACATGCTCTTCCTTTTGCTTGATAGTTACTTTGCCGTCTTTATCTTCGATACTTATCTCTCCGATATTACTCTTGTTAACTACCTTAATTAAATCGTGAATTTGTTTCAAGTCCATGTTTAGCAATTTTGGGTAAAAATGGGGCTTTTTTATGGATTTTCGCTAAAAAAAGGGCTTTTTTTATTAAAAATGGGCTTTTTTGGGCAAAAAAGCCCCCGATCAATCGGGGGCATTTTTAGGTATTTTAGGCCTGTTTTGTTACTTCACACGCTCTACGTATTCTCCGTTTTTGGTATTAATCTTAATTTTCTCTCCCTCGTTTACGAATAAAGGCACCATGACAGTCGCTCCCGATTCAATGGTTGCAGCTTTAAGGGCACGGGTGGCAGTATCTCCTTTCACGCCATTCTCACAATAGGTAATTTTAACGTCTATCTTTTCTGGAAGCTCTGCTCCAATAGGAAGTTCGGTTTCAGTATTCATAAATACAAATACCTCTGCGCCATCAATTAAAAACTGAGGGGCGTCGATCATTTCCTCGGCCATTGCAATTTGCTCAAAAGTCTCGGTGTTCATTAAGTTGTAGCCGTTATCGTCTTTATATAAGTATTGAAAAGTTTTCTTCTCCACACGCACTGGATATATGTTCTCTCCGCTATTCCATGTTTTTTCAATAGATCTCTTATTGTCTACCCCTTTTAATTTAGCCCATATTTTAGCTGCTGCACGGGCAGTTTTGTTTTCTCCAAATTCTACTACAGAATATAAGTTACCGTCTAATTTTAGAATCATTCCACGACTGATGTCTGAAGTTGTTGCCATAATTGTTTTTTTAAATTTGTCTGAGAGAACCGTAAAAGTAGCACATGAAAGCCATTTATAAAAAAACCTTCAATTTTTGTTGTAAAATAAGTGTAAAAAAACCTTGATTAGCCTATTTTTGCGCCACAAATAACAAAATAGCCCAAATGTCAGTATTAGTTAATAAAAATTCAAAGGTCATCGTACAAGGTTTTACCGGTACTGAAGGAAGTTTTCATGCCAGTCAAATGATTGAATATGGTACTATTGTGGTAGGTGGTGTAACCCCAGGAAAAGGTGGTTCTGTGCATTTAGAAAAACCTGTATTCAATACTGTAGCAGATGCTGTTAAAAATACGGGCGCGAATGTGAGTATCATTTTTGTTCCTCCTGCATTCGCAGCAGATGCGATTATGGAAGCCACTGATGCAGGTATTGCTTTAGTCGTTTGTATTACAGAAGGTATTCCAGTGCAAGACATGGTGAAAGTAAAAAATTACTTAGAAGGAAAAACAACTCGTTTAATAGGACCTAACTGTCCAGGAGTAATTACAGCGGAAGAAGCTAAAGTTGGAATTATGCCAGGCTTTATTTTCAAAAAAGGAAAAATTGGTATTGTTTCAAAAAGTGGAACCTTAACTTATGAAGCAGCAGACCAAGCAGTAAAAGCAGGTCTAGGCGTTTCAACAGCTATTGGAATTGGTGGAGATCCTATTATTGGAACTACTACAAAAGAAGCAGTTGAATTATTAATGAACGATCCTGAGACAGAAGGTATTATAATGATTGGAGAGATTGGGGGAAGTATGGAAGCAGATGCTGCCCATTGGATTAAGGATAATTTAAGAAAACCTGTGGTGGGTTTTATTGCTGGTCAAACAGCGCCTCCAGGTCGTAGAATGGGTCATGCGGGTGCTATTATTGGTGGTGCCGATGATACTGCTGCTGCTAAAATGAAAATTATGGCAAGCTGCGGAATACATGTTGTGGCTAGCCCTGCAGACATTGGAATTACCATGGCAGAAGCCTTAAAAAAGAAATAAACTTCTATTTATATTCAGTAATCCCTTATCCCAAAAAGATAAGGGATTTTTTTATTGTAAGTTTGTCCTATGAAATACGCGCTACTATTATTTACCTTTTTTTTATGCAGCCAATTAACTATGGCGCAGCATAAACCTGCTATTAAAATAAATTGCATAGCACCCGTTAAATTAAAAACGGGTCAGACGGTAAAATTAAAAGTGGGCGTAAGTCATAATTTAAAAGAAGAAAAAACAGGCACACTTGTTTTGTCGCTTATTAATCATCAAACACAAAAATCGGTTGACGGTTGGTTTTTAAACATTTTTCCTTTCCAATATTTCACCACCATTCAAAACGAAAAATTTGAAGTGGAGTTTCCTTTTACCGTACCCAACGATTACAGCGATAGTTTTGATTTAGTGTTAGTAGCCAAGGTAGAAAATCTAAAAGATAGTATTGGCTTTGTCATTTCCACCAATAAAGTAATTCCTTTTGGAAAAAAACGTTAAATATTTAATCATTGGTCAAGGCTTAGTAGGCACTTGGATTGGTTATTTTTTGCAAGAAAAAAATATTTCATTCGCCATTGTAAACGATAGTAGTACTGCCTCTGCCACGATGGTGGCAAGTGGGGTGATGAACCCAGTAACAGGTAGAAGAATGGTTCAAACATGGATGATAGAAGAAGTATTACCATTTGCAGTATCAAGCTATGAAAGCTTCCAAGAAAAAACGAATTCAAAAATAATTACTGCTGCACCTGTTGTTTTAATTCATCCTAGTCAACAAATGAAAGATAGTTTTGACTATCGAATGGACCACGATAATGTTTATTTAAAAAAAAATAACCCCTTAACATGGGACTCTTTTTTCAATATGCATTTTGGTACAGGAGAGATTGAGTCTTGTTATTGGATTGATTTACTAAGTTTTTTGGAAGCAGGCAAAAAACAATTCACTGAAAATTATATAGAAGCAAATTTTGATTATGCCGATTTAAAATTAGTAGACAAGGGTGTGGAATGGGAAAACATACAGGCAGAAAAAATTATTTTTTGTGATGGTGTAAATAGTATGATGAATCCTTATTTTAAAACACTTCCCTTTGCACCCAATAAAGGAGAAGCTTTAATTGTTGAAATTAAAGGACTCCCTGCCAAACATATTTATAAAAATAATTTAGCCATTGTACCTTGGAAAGAAAATTTATTTTGGGTGGGCTCTAGTTTTGAATGGGATTATACAAGCACAATACCCACAGAGGCCTTTAAACAAAAAACAATTGAAAGCCTAAATGCAGTGCTAAAAATTCCTTATACCATTGTGGAGCATCTTGTAGGTATAAGGCCTGCCAATACAGAGCGCCGACCTTTTGTGGGCTTGCATCCTATTCATAGTCAAATAGGTATTTGTAATGGCATGGGCACCAAGGGCTGTTCATTAGCCCCTTACTTCACCCATCAATTAATAGAACATATTGAAAACAAGGCTCCAATTCATGCTGAGGCCAATGTTCAAAGGTTCAATCATTTAATGAGCGTCTAAATAAGCGCCTAAAAAAAGTTCCCCGAAAATAAAAAAAATCAATATTTTTAAATATCATTCATTAAACTAATGTCTTAATCATGAACCAAGAAGAAAAAAAATTATATAATATTCCTATTGTTTATCGCAAAATGGAAAATTTGCATATTGTTTTTTGGATTTTTAAAGATATCGCCTGGTGTATGGGATTTACCTGGTTAGGTATTGCAATGATTATTCCCACTTTAACTATTTCCTTTATTATTGCTTGGAGAACAAGACATATTATTTCTGAATTATGTCATAACCTAGCTATTAGCGTTTGGATAATGGCCAACTCTTTTTGGATGTGTACTGAATTTTTTGGTGTAGATACGACTATCGTAGCTGGCACTATTACGGTGAAACAATTAGCTATGATTCCATTTATTACCGGCGTTATCATATTAGCCTATTACTATTTAATATATAAGCCAAGACATAAACATGAAGTAGCTAGCTTTTAATGACTACAAATACTTCTTTAATTGATTCGCTCTTAAAGCAGTGATAATGCCTAAACTACTTACTGTTAAAAATGCCCATCTTAAGCCAATGGCTTGAGATAAAAATCCAATAATGGGTGGGCCAATTAAAAATCCAAAAAAACCTATAGAAGAAACGGAGGCTAGTGCAATACTCACCTTACTTGGTTCTGTGGTTCTACCCACTGTTCCATATATGGTAGGTATCACAGAAGAAACGCCGAAGCCCACTAACATAAAACCTATAGAACTGACTATTAAATGCGGATAAGCTGTGGCTGCTACTAAACCCAATGTTACAACGAGTCCACTTAATACCAATTGTTTTCTGGCACCCCAATAATTAATTAAATTATCGGAGAACATTCTGCCTGTTGTCATAGAACCCATAAAACAAATATACCCTGTGGTTCTCCATTCAGTAGGCACTTTTACAATATCTTGAAAGTAAACCCCACTCCAATCAAACATCATCCCTTCGCAAATCATATTGGTAAAAGCAATTAATCCAAACTGCCACATTAAAGGACTAGGTTTATTCCAAATTTTAGAGACATGATTTTTATTAGGTTCCCCTACTAATAAATAAGGGTGTCCGAAAAATAAAAATACCCAACCTACTACTGCAACAAATACAAATTGTTCTAAAGGTGAAATAGCATTTGCTACAAAAAAACCACCTAATAAGCCTCCTGCAAAACCAGCTAAACTCCAAAAGCCATGAAACCTTGAAGTAATACTTTTATCAAATAATTTAGAAAGTGCTGCTGCCTGTGTATTAATAGAAACATTAAATAAATTTCCCGCCATACCAAATAAAAATAATCCTATGGCAAGTAGTGTGGTGGTATTTGCAAAGCCCAAAGAGATAAGTGATAAAGGATAAATAATAGAAGCAATAATGACAATTTTTTTACTACCTTTTTTAGCTGTTACACTTCCTGATATAGGAATGCCTACAAAGGCGCCAATGGGAAGAAAAAATAAGATGCCTCCAAAGGCCCCATCGCTTAACCCTAATAGCATTTTAATATCGGGAATACGGCTGGCCCAGCTGGCAAAACATATGCCTGTAAGAAAGAAAAATCCGGATAAAACTACACGTCGAGCGGTAAGAGATTTAGTACTTGCCTTCATGGCGCAAAGATGGGGTTTTTATAGGAATTGGGCTATATTTGCTCATCAAACCTATATCAATAGTTTCTTATGTACCGTACGCACCATTGTGGAGAGTTAAATATTCAATCTGTCAATAAAAATGTAAGCTTGGCTGGCTGGGTTCAAACCATTCGAAAGTTTGGGGCTATTAATTTTATAGACCTAAGAGACCGCTATGGTATTACCCAACTTTTAATGGGTGAAGAATTACAAGCGCAATTAGATGCACATCCTTTAGGCCGTGAATTTGTGATTCAAGTGAAAGGAACGGTTATTGAACGTTCCAATAAAAATGCAAATATTCCTACTGGAGAAATTGAAATTAAAGTAAGCGAGTTTACTATATTAAATGCATCCTTGGTGCCTCCCTTCACTATTCAAGACGATACAGATGGTGGAGATGATATCAGAATGAAATATCGTTTCTTGGATTTAAGAAGAAACGCTGTAAAAAAGAATTTAACAATAAGATATGATGTAAATAGAGCTACAAGAAACTATTTACATGAAAAAGGTTTCATGGATATTGAAACTCCTTTTTTAATTAAATCAACTCCTGAAGGGGCTCGTGATTTTGTGGTACCTAGTAGAATGAACCCAGGTGAATTTTATGCCTTACCGCAGTCTCCACAAACATTCAAGCAATTGTTAATGGTAAGTGGCTATGACCGTTACTACCAAATTGTAAAATGTTTCAGAGACGAGGATTTAAGAGCCGATAGACAACCCGAGTTTACACAGATAGACTGTGAGATGAGTTTTGTGGAACAAGAAGATATCTTAATTATGTTTGAAGGTTTAATTAAAAGCATTTTTAAAGACGTTAAGAATATTGATTACACCGAGACCGTTCAAAGAATGACTTGGGAAGATGCGATGTGGCAGTATGGTAATGACAAACCAGATATTCGTTTTGGTATGGAATTATGCAATTTAAAAAAGCCTGCACATGTATTTGCTGAGAAGCAAGATAAAGCAGCATTAATTAATGGTGCCGACTTTAAAGTGTTTGACGAAGCAGAAACAGTGGTAGCTATTGCTGTTCCAGGATGCAGCGAATACTCTCGTAAACAAACCGATGAATTAACGGACTGGGTGAAGCGTCCGCAAATTGGAATGAAGGGTATGGTATTTATTAAATGCAATACCGATGGTAGTTTTAAAAGTAGCGTAGATAAATTTTATACAGAAGATAAATTAAAAGCCATTGCCACTGCCTCTAATGCAAAAGCGGGTGACTTAATTTTAATACTTGCAGGTGCTGAAGAAAGAACAAGAAAGGCCATTAGTGAATTAAGATTAGAATTAGGCAAGCAATTAGGCTTTAGAAAAGAAGATGAATTTAAATTATTATGGGTACTAGACTTCCCATTATTTGAATATGACGAAGAAGGTAATCGTTGGGTAGCTAGACATCATCCGTTTACTTCTCCTAAGCCCGATCATATCAATATTATGATTAACAATGCACCAGAAATTAAAGACCCTGCAAAATATTTAGAGCATCCTTATGCGGGCATTAAGGCCAATGCTTATGATATGGTATTGAATGGCAATGAAATTGGCGGTGGTTCTATTCGTATTTTCCAAAGAGCCCTTCAAGAAAAAATGTTTGCAGCACTTGGGATGAGCCCAGAAGAAGCACAACATAAATTTGGATTTTTATTAGGCGCCTTTGAATATGGTGCACCTCCGCATGGTGGTATTGCCTTTGGTTTTGACCGCTTATGCGCTTTATTAGGTGGTAGTGAAAGTATTCGTGACTTTATTGCTTTTCCTAAAAACAATAGCGGCCGTGATGTAATGTTAGATGCGCCTAGCAGCATTGACGATAAGCAATTTGAAGAATTGCAAATAAAATTGAATTTAAAAAAAGACTAGAACAAGGAATAATACTTGAATAATACTAGAACAATAATTAGACTAATACTTTATAAAGCATGGCTCCTCAATTAAAATTATACACGGTTCTTTCTTATATACTTATACCCATTGCTTTATTTTTCGCCTTTTTGGATATTACACTATTGCTATCCTCTTTGTACAACCCAAGTGTACTTATACTGGTATTTATTTTAGCTTGTTTGGTTATGTATACTTTTGCAAGTTTTAAGTTTTTAAAAGCGGGCATAGAAAAAGAAGTAGCACAATCTGCAAAATTGAAAGATTGGATTAAAGTAAACGCCTATGTAAGCTTTTTCTTATGTAGTTTATTTTTCATCAACGCGATAAGTATACTTATTAGTAGCGATGTAGTTTTATTAAAATTTATTGACGAATTTTTAGAACAACAACCTACTATGCCCAAAGAAATAACCAATGCCCTTATTTTATCTTTATTAAAAGGGGTTTCGCTATTTCTACTATTCACAGGTATTGTAGGACTTATTCATATTAGAACTAGCCTTCGTCTAGTAAAACAGTATGAGTATTTATTTGAATAAATACGAACTATCTAATTTTGTATATTTATAGCAATGAACCACGCCATTCCATTAGCAGAGCGACTAAGACCTCAAACCCTAAACGATTTAGTCGGGCAGGAACATTTATCTAGTCAGGAATCAGTATTACAAAAAGCCATCTCTAAAGGAAAGGTTCCTTCTATGATTTTATGGGGCCCTCCTGGCGTAGGTAAAACTACATTAGCCAATATTATTGCCACTACCTTTCATAGCGCCTATTATCAATTAAGTGCCATTAGTAGTGGCGTGAAGGAATTAAGAGAAGTGATTGAAGAGGCCAAAACAAAATCGGGCGCTATTTTATTTATTGATGAAATTCATAGGTTCAATAAAGGACAACAGGATGCCTTATTAGGCGCCGTTGAAAAAGGCATTATTACTTTAATTGGTGCCACTACCGAAAACCCCAGCTTTGAAGTAAACAGCGCCTTACTAAGCAGGTGCCAAGTTTTTATTTTAAAAGCCTTAGATGAAAAAGCCTTACTGCAATTAATTAATCAAGCCATTGAAAAAGATGAGCTATTCAAAGGACAAAATATTCAAATTAAAGAAACCGAAGCTTTGTTTCAATTGTCGGGTGGAGATGGCAGAAAATTATTAAATCTTTTAGAGCTTTCAGTAGAGGCCTTAATTGATATAGAAAAAAGCGGCAGTCCCCTTGTATTAACCAATGAATGGGTGATGGAAGTAGCGCAAACTAATATTGCACTGTATGATAAAAATGGAGAGCAGCACTATGATATTGTATCGGCCTTTATAAAAAGTATGCGCGGCTCCGACCCAAATGGTGCTGTGTATTGGCTATCTAGAATGATTGCAGGCGGTGAGGATGTAAAGTTTATAGCAAGAAGAATGTTAATTTTTTCAAGTGAAGATATTGGCAATGCAAACCCTAATGCTTTTTTATTAGCCAACGCCTGTTTTGATGCAGTGAATAAAATAGGTTACCCAGAAAGTAGAATTATTTTATCTCAATGCGCTATTTATTTAGCCAGCTCGCCTAAAAGCAATGCCTCTTATGAAGCAATTAGTAATGGACTTGCGCTTGTAGATAAAACAGGTAATTTACCTGTGCCCCTAAATTTACGCAATGCCCCTACAAAATTTATGAAGGACTTATCTTATGGTAAAAACTATCAGTACTCTCATAAGGGCGAGCAAAATTTCATAGAGCAAGAATACCTTCCAGATACAATAGTAAACACCACCTTATATCAGCCCCAGCAAAATACTAGAGAACAAGAAATTAAAAAGTTCTTACAAGAACGCTGGAAAGGAAAGTATGGTTATTAAGTACTTATTCATTTTATCTATATTTATTTGAACTTTAATTTAGTATATCTTATTTATTTTATCCCTATTTTTGTTTTATGAGTACTAACAGTAATTTACGATGGGTTACCAAATCATTTACCGAGCTAAATACCAATGAACTCTATGCCTTACTAAGATTAAGAAGTGAAGTATTTGTGGTAGAACAAAAATGTATTTTTTTAGACGTAGACAACAACGATCAAAAAGCATTTCACACAATAGGATTCATAGACGATGAAGTAGTAGCCACTACCCGATTATTTGATAAAGATATTATGTATGATGGCTATCAAAGTATTGGCCGTGTGGTAACTGCTACCAAACATAGAGGCTTAAGCATTGGCAAGGCCTTAATGCAATACTCTATTAGTGAGTGTGAAAGATTATTTGGCAAAGGACCTATTAAAATTGGTGCTCAATTATATTTAAAGAAGTTTTACAACGAACAAGGCTTTGAACAATCGGGTGAAGTATACATAGAAGACGAGATTGATCATATTCCCATGGTTCGCGCAGAAAAATAGTAGTAATCAAATTTCTTATCCCTTCATTTCAAGTGCTAAAAACTTAGCTGTATGTGTTTTTGATTTTTTAATCATTTCTTCCGGTGTACCAACAAATTGAATGAGTCCACCTCCATTTCCACCTTCAGGGCCTAGATCAATAATATGATCGGCAACTTTTATCACATCCATATTATGCTCAATTACTAAAACAGTATTGCCTCTGTCTACTAATCGGTTTAATACCCCAATTAATAATTGAATATCTTGAAAATGTAGGCCCGTAGTAGGCTCATCTAAAATATAAAATGTTTTACCAGTATCTTTTTTACCAAGCTCAGTGGCTAATTTAACACGTTGTGCTTCTCCCCCACTTAAAGTCACAGCCGATTGCCCTAAAGTAATATAGCCCAGCCCTACTTCTAATAGTACTTTTAATTTTCTATAAATAAAAGGCACTGCTTGAAAAAATTCACAGGCTTCTTCTACCGTCATGTTTAAAACATCACTAATAGACTTTCCTTTATACCTAATTTCTAAAGTTTCTCTATTATATCTCTTACCTCCACATTTTTCACAGTGTACATATACATCGGGCAAGAAATTCATTTCAATCACACGCATTCCACCGCCTTCGCAGACTTCACAACGGCCACTTTTTACATTGAAGGAAAAACGACCTGCCAGGTAGCCTCTAATTTTTGCTTCAGGCACAGAAGCGAATAGAGTTCTGATATCTGTAAAGAACCCACAGTAAGTAGCAGGGTTGCTACGAGGGGTTCTACCAATGGGCGACTGATCTATCTCTATTACTTTATCTATTTGCTCAATGCCTTCCACTTTTACAAATGGCATAGGTTTAGTTTTGCTATTATAACAAAACTGAGAAAGAATAGGATATAAAGTTTCATTGATTAAAGTAGACTTTCCACTACCACTCACTCCCGTTACTACCGTAAAAGTACCTAAAGGAAAACTACAATTCACTTTTTGCAAAGTATTACCCGTGGCTCCTTTAATTTGTATATGTAAACCATTACCTTTTCTTCTCTCTGCGGGTATTTCAATTTTCTTTTTACCTGCTAAAAAAAGTGCGGTATCAGATTTTAATTTAATAATTTCTTGTGGTGTACCCTCTGCTACAATATGCCCTCCGTGAATACCCGCTTTAGGACCAATGTCCACTAAATAATCGGCAGCCATCATAATATCTTTATCATGCTCCACTACTAAAACAGTATTACCAATATCGCGTAATTGTTTAAGGGCAGTAATTAATCTTTGGTTGTCGCGTTGATGAAGTCCAATAGAAGGCTCATCCAATATATAAGTAATACCTTGTAATTGAGAACCAATTTGAGTGGCCAAGCGAATTCTTTGAGACTCGCCCCCACTAAGGGATTTAGAAGGTCTGCTTAAAGACAAATAAGACAAACCTACATTCATTAAAAAAGAAATACGGTCGTCAATTTCTTTTAATATACCTGCAGCAATCTGCGTATCTTTTTTATCCAGCTTAGCAGGTATTTTTTTAAACCAGTCCTGCAAGGCATCTAAATGCATATCATTTAAAGCAGCAATATTTTTATCATTCACCTTAAACCATAAACTATCTTTTCTAAGTCTCGCGCCTTCGCAAGTAGGACAAGTATTTAATTCCATATAGCCTTCTACCCAAGCCTTTAACTGGTCGGTGCTTTGAGAAGAAGTAAACCATCTTTTCATCATGGGCACAATGCCTTCATAGCTGCCTGTGTATTCATTGGGAATGTTCTCGTCATTTAAGTCCATGTCCAAACTGGAAGAAATATTTTTATCGCCAAACAAAATTAAATTCAAATGTTCTTTAGATAAGTCTTGAATGGCTTTGTCTAAATTAATTTTATGTTTTCTAGCAAATAACTTTACTTGATTAAATACACTAGCCTCTCTTGCTTCTCCCAATGGGTTAATGGCCCCTTCATTAATACTTAGCGCATGATCTTGCAAAAGCAAACTCATGTCAATAGCATATACATTGCCTAAACCTTTACAATTAGAACAGGCTCCATAAGGGGAATTAAAAGAAAAACTATTGGGTGAAGGCTCTTCATAACTTAAACCCGTGGTCTCACACATTAATTGCTTAGAGTATTGAACCAGTTTCGTTTTACCTTCTTCTAAAACAAAGAGTAAGTCCTTGCCCATTTTTAAACATTGGGCTACACTTTCTCCTAGTCTTGTTTTCATGGCATCTGTGACAGGGATACGGTCAATCACAATTTCAATATCGTGAATTTTATAACGGTCTACTTGGTATTTGGGCCTAAGTTCAATAATTTCCCCATCTACTCTTGCCTTCACAAAGCCTTTCTTTCTAATTTCTTCAAATAATTCTCGGTAATGTCCTTTACGACCGCGCACCACAGGTGCTAATAAATTAATTTTTTTGTCCTTAAACTGAGTGAAAATATTTTGAATAATTTCTGCTTCAGAAAATTTGACCATGGGCTTGCCCGTATTATAACTGTAGGCTTTTCCTATGCGCGCATATAATAATCTTAAAAAATCGTACAATTCTGTAACGGTGCCTACTGTCGACCTCGGGTTTTTATTAGTGGTTTTTTGCTCAATGGCAATGACTGGGGAAAGTCCAGTAATTTGGTCAACATCGGGACGCTCCATTTCACCCATAAACTGCCTAGCATAAGCGCTAAAGCTTTCCATATAGCGTCTTTGGCCCTCATTATATAAGGTATCAAAAGCCAAGGAGGACTTACCGCTTCCGCTCACCCCTGTAAACACCACTAACTGGTTTTTAGGAATGGTGATATCAAAATTTTTAAGGTTGTGCTCTCGGGCACCGACTACGGTAATATATTCTTTAATTTGGCTCATCTAAGGGATTAAAGTTATAACAACCTTTTAAATAATTTGTTTAGAACAAAGAATAAACATTTAGTAATTTTGTAAAAATCAAGGCCTTGCAAAAAATGTACTATAAAATAGCCCAATTGTTGAGTTTAAGTCTTGCTCTTAGCTTATTCTCAATGAGTTTATTTTGGGGCAAGAATGAGGCCTTCCTTTTTTTAAACGCGAACCTAGGCCTAGTTACAGATAAGGTTTTTGAGTATAGCAGCTATTTGGCTGAGGGTTGGATTTGGATTCCCTATTTTATAGTACTGGTGGGTTTGTATAAAAAGGATAAGGCTTTTATTTTAATGAACTTTTTAATATCTACCCTACTCACACAATTTGCTAAAAATTTTATTTTCGATTCCGCTATGCGCCCCATGGCCAGTGGATTAGATGCTTCGCAAATACATACTGTACCCAGCGTTGAAATTCACACATTTAATAGTTTCCCTTCTGGTCATACCGCCACCGCCTTTACTTTATTCATTTTAACCACTTACCTGTTCCCTAATAAACAAGTATTTATCATTGGCTTAATATATGCACTTATATGTAGTTACTCACGCATATATTTAGCACAACATTTTCCACTAGATTTGGCAGGTGGTATTTTAGTAGCGCTATTAACGCTGCCTATAAGTATTTTTATAAGACAAAAATTAAATAAAAAACCATTCTAAGAAAGGAAGGCTTAACTCATTTCAAATTAATCATTATGTTAAAACGTTTTTTATTGATAGTAAGTTTATTTGCTTCATTGAATTTAATGGCGCAGGATACTACGCAACAAATTATTAGTGGCAGAAAGAATAGTCCGGAACAAATGAACAAGCCCTATGTTATTTTAATTTCTGCCGATGGTTTTAGAGCCGATTTTACTGAACTATATGAAGCCAAAAAATTACAAGTACTTTCTAAAGCTGGCGTTCGTGGAAAATACATGATACCCTCTTATCCTTCGGTAACTTTTCCTAATCACTATAGTATTGCAACAGGATTATACCCTGCTCATCATGGACTTGTAGATAATAGTTATATCGATGTTCCCACAGGCGCTTTTTACAATATGGGTAATAAGAAAATGGTGGCGGAAGGTAAATGGTATGGAGGAACACCTCTTTGGGTTTTAGCAGAACAGCAAAAAATGATTAGCGCTAGTTTTTATTGGGTAGCTTCTGAGGCCGAAATTCAAGGTATTAAACCCACTTATCATTATATCTATAATGATAAAATTGCTATAGCCACTAGAATTAAAGCTGTAAAGGATTGGCTAAGCCTTCCCGAAGACCAGCGTCCACACTTCATAACTTTTTATTTCCCCGATGTTGACCACGATGCGCATACTTATGGGCCAGACGATATACGCGTGAAAAAATCGGTTCAATTTGTGGATAGTAGTATTAATGCCTTGCAAGAATCGCTAGCAAGTTTACATTTACCCATTAATTATATATTTGTTTCGGACCATGGCATGGCTAAAGTAGATAATGAAAATACCAAACCACTACCAGCTAGTATTGATACCGCTTATTTTACAGTGCCTTGGGGTGATACACAACTTCATTTATACGCTAAGGATAAATCTAAAGTAGAACCTACTTATAATGCACTAAAAAAAGATACCAGTCTTACAGTGTATACATTAGATGAGACTCCAGCCTACTGGCATCATAAAAAAACAGATGATAAATTCAATAGATTAGGTGATTTAATTGTAGTACCTCATTTTCCAAAAGTTTTTAATTTATCGAAGTCTAAACCCACTTTAGGTAAACATGGTTATGATAACCATATGCCTGAAATGCTTGCCAGCTTTATGGCCTGGGGCCCTGCCTTTAAAAAAGGGTTGACCATTGATGGTTTTGAAAATGTAAATATTTATCCAATAGTGGCTCATATACTGGGCTTGCAATACGACGCAAAAACTATCGATGGTAAGTTTGAAGTATTAAAGCCTATCTTAAAATAGTTTAATTATATTTTTAGAAAAAATTCTAAGTATTCTATAATTTATACAAATTTTCTATTCATATACTCATTTCTTAAAATACTTTAACCGGGAATGATATTATATGTGATATGTTTATACCATAAAACAAGTGGTATAAGCTATGACAATGAAAAAAAACTAACAGCGACTGAAAGCAGAGTACTTAAGTTAATTGCTGAACAAAAAAAGAGTAAAGAAATAGCTGTAATATTATTTGTTTCTGAAAAGACTATTCGCAACCACCGCTATAATATTAAAAAGAAATTAGACCTACCTAAAGAGAATAATAGTTTGTTGAAGTGGGCGATATTGAATTTTAAAATATAGGATAGCCGTCGCTTCGCTCCGGCATCCTGTTAACCCTCAGTGCAAAAGCATAAAAACAGAAGCCTGATGAATTTTATTCATCAGGCTTCTTGTTATTTCATTCATGCGCGATTTCAAGCGAGCTTGAATCGCTTATTCTTGAAATAACAAAGCCTCAACTTTCGTTGAGGCTTATGTTTTCTTTTTTGGTCGGGAAGACAGGATTCGAACCTGCGACCACCTGGTCCCAAACCAGGTACGCTACCGGACTGCGCTACTTCCCGTTCCTATTACTAGTTGCCTAGTAAATATTGTTGCCGGTGTATTCTACTACTTTAAATCTAATCCAAGAACTAAATGAGAGCGGAGAGGAAGGGATTCGAACCCTTGGTACAGTTTAACCCGTACGGCAGTTTAGCAAACTACTGATTTCAGCCACTCATCCACCTCTCCTCCAAAACCTCTTTCGAGGGCTGCAAAAATAAGCA